>NZ_JAUBQE010000022.1:0-109784 GCF_036701115.1 Microcoleus sp. Pol1C5
AGATACAGTGTTGTCAGAGTGGTGAGCGAGCCGAGGAAGCTGATGTCGCTAATTTGATTGTTGCCGAGATACAGTGTTGTCAGAGTGGTGAGCGAGCCGAGGAAGCTGATGTCGCTAATTTGATTGTTGCCGAGATACAGTGTTGTCAGAGTGGTGAGCGAGCCGAGGAAGCTGATGTCGCTAATTTGATTGTTGCCGAGATACAGTGTGGTCAGATTGGTGAGCGAGCCGAGGAAGCTGATGTCGGTAATTCTATTATAGTCGAGACCAAGTTCTGTCAGATTAGTGAGCGAGCCGAGGGAGCTGATGTCGCTAATTCGATAATTGTAGCCCAGATACAGTGTGGTTAGATTGGTGAGCGAGCCGAGGAAGCTGATGTCGGTAATTTTATTGTAGGAGAGATGCAGTGTGGTCAGATTGGTGAGCGAGCCGAGAAAGCTGATGTCGGTAATTTGATTGAGGCGCAGATTCAGTGTTGACAGATTGGTGAGCGAGCCGAGGAAGCTGATGTCGCTAATTCCATTGCTGTCGAGAATCAGTATTTTCAGATTGGTGAGCGAGCCGAGGGAGCTGATGTCGGTAATTCGATAATTGTAGCTGAGATTCAGTGTTGTCAGATTGGTGAGCGAACCGAGGGAGCTGATGTCGGTAATTAGATAATTGTAGCTGAGATTCAGTGTTGTCATGCTTGAAAGTATCTGCTCCGCTGCTTCAGGGTCATCAGTGCCAGCCTTTTTTACCAATACTTTAACTGTGTGCCTTGCCTCTTCTGACAGACTGTCAATATGCCTGCACCAGTCTGCAAAGCGGCTAAAACTAATTGATTCGTTTGCCTGTTCTTCTGACATAAAACACTCCGAGAGTACAAAATTAATTAGTTCTATACAGCTTTACGAAATTGTTGCCGGGTGGGAATCTGAATTATGAACTCAGTTCCTTGCCCGATCGTAGAAAAACACTTGAGCTTACCACGATGTTTTTCCGTGATGATTTGATAACTGATGGACATCCCCATGCCTGTCCCTTTTCCCACAGGCTTGGTGGTAAAGAACGGATCGAAAATGCGTTGCTGAATCTGTTCGGACATACCAACACCGTTGTCAGCGATCGCAATTTCTACCCAATCTGCTTCGATCCGTGACGTGCGAATCCTAATCTGCCCCGGATTAGCTTGGAGTTGTGCATAGGTTTTCCCGCGACCGCTTTCTTCGAGCGCATCGATCGCATTTACCAGAATATTCATCACTACCTGGTTGAGTTGTCCGGGGTAGCACTCAACGTGGAGTTGGAGGCTGTAGTCCTTAGTGACCTTAATCTCTGGGAAATCGGCTCTGGCTTTGAGGCGATGTCCCAAAATTAGGAGGGTGCTGTCAATCCCTGCCTGAATATCGACAGTTTTAAACTCAGCTTCATCAAGACGGGAAAAGTTGCGTAATGACAGCACGATCTGACGAATGCGATCGGTGCCAATCTCCATCGAATTCAGGATTTTCGGTAGGTCTTTCTGCAAAAATTCTAAATCGATGTCATCCACCATAGCTTGAAGATCCGGAGACGTATTAGGATTCTGCTGCTGGTAAAGTTCAATCAGATCCATCAGATTTTGCGTGTACTCCCGCAAATGGGTCAGATTGCCGTGGATGAAATTAACGGGGTTATTGATTTCATGGGCGACCCCTGCCACTAATTGCCCTAAACTTGACATTTTTTCTGCCTGCACGAGTTGCATTTGGGTCTGTTGCAACTCCAGCAGCGTGCGTTCGACTTGCTCTCGGGCTTCAGTAATAGCAGCAATTTGAGGCAAACTGGTCCAACAGGCGATCGCCACTCCCACGAAGGCAACCGTCACTAACAAAATGCTAAACAACGCCACATATTGCCCCACACCCACCCGCTCTAAACCCGCTCTCACCCACCAGCCAATACTCAGCGCACTGCACACTAAACCAATTAAGATCGTGACCTGAAATGCCAACCAATCTGTTTTGCTGGTATCGGGTTGCTGGTGATACCGTTGCATCCACCGATCGGGATGGAACAGGGGGACGTTCAGGCGCGGTAATTGAGTGCCTGCCACGCCAATCAGCCAAGGTAGCAGTAAGCCAATGGCTAAGTCCTGCCAGCTCCATGCCCACCCACCCACGACTAAAACAGCCGCTTCAAGGCCAAAGAAGCCCAGCGACCACCAGGGCCATCTGGTTTCTGGTCGTCGCCGACTGACCCACTCACCTAAGTGAATTGCCATCATCGAACTCAGGTAGCCAGTGCCCCCCACCATCACAACCCGTGCGACATCGCCCCACCACAGGCAAATGAGACTCATCCCGAGGGTGGAAATCAAACTGGGTTCGAGCACTCCCCGGCGAGACAGCACGGCAAACACGGGTGGTAAGTAGCCATCTTTGGCTAACTGATACAAAATCCGGGGACTGTTAGAAACAGCAGTCGCAGAGCTGAGGAGACATCCTGACGCAATCAGAAAGGTGACGAAGGCGGGGGCGAATCTGCCCCAGAAGGGTTGGGTTGCTGCCACTAGATTGAGGTAGGCGCTATCCCCTAAACCGGGCTCTGTGGCTAACCGCATCAAAACCCACGATCCGCCGAGATAGACGATCGGAAGCAATCCCGTCGTCACTTGCAAGCACCGTAGGGTAACGCTGGGTTGGCGACTATCTGCCACAAATGAAGAAGCCGTTTCGCCACCATAAACCGCATAGACGGCGATAAAGAACCATTTCATCCAATCGATCGGAGAAACGCCTGCTCCCAGATCTGCCAGCACCCCAGGGCTAGTGGGAGCAAAACTTAACCAAGCCATGCCTTGGAGACAAAAGGTGAGAAGAAACCCGATCGCTGGAAATATAAAGAAAGAGTGCAAAATACCTAGCGTGCGAGTTCCACTAAAAGCAACGATGAACGGCAATACTGTAAACCCAATTCTGAATAGGATCTCTGGACAGGTAATCCCCAGTGGCGTCAGATTCGCTTTGATTAAATCGGTCAGAACGATCGCATTCATGGCGGGCACAGACGCCCAGCCGAACATATAACCAATCGCCCCATAGCGAGCCAAGTTTGGCAACCGGTGGAGCAAGCGGGTCGTATAGTTTGGGGTGCCTCCAGCTACCTCTGGGAAGTAAGTCCCTAACCGCTTAACTTGCAGGTTGAGCATCATGCTAATGATTGTTCCCGGCAACCAAACCCAGATCGCCTGCGGACCTAGCGCGGCATTCATCGCAGGCGCAGTCCCTAACCATAAAAGCAACCCACTAAAGCCAAACCCCCAGGTTTCTTGTGAAGAAAGACTCTGAGGCAAGGGAGGTATTGAAACCGCATCGCGATTCATGATTCTCCTAGAAAAAGGACTAATGTAGACTCAAGTTTTCCCTGAAGTCACTGACTGTTTCATTCGCAACCGAAAAAATTAGCTCATCAACCACTTCTCTGGGATCTTCTTTATACTCTATACTCTCTAAATTATAAGAATTGGAACTTCTTCACAGTCCTCAAGCCTTGTGAAGGATGGAAATGACAAAAAATTATTCTCACTGCGTCAGTCCTGACTGAGCTAAGTCTACTATTTCAAATCTTCCAGCTTAATCCGAGGATCGACAGCTTTCAGCAGTAAATCTGCCAACAAATTCCCCACAATCAACATCGTCGCACCCATCATCAAACTTGCCATTACTAAATACAAATCTTGATTGTTCACCGCATCCAGAGTCAGCTTTCCCAAACCCGGCCAATTAAAGAAATATTCGGCAATAAACGCACCGCTCAACAAACTAGCAAACTCAAAACCCAATAGCGTAATTAACGGATTAACAGCATTCCGCAAAGCATGAATGTAAATTACTCGATCGTCCGGCAAACCTTTAGCCCGTGCTGTTCGGATATAATCTTGACGCAGCACGTCCAACAATTGTCCGCGCATCAATCTTTGCAAACCCGCAAAACCAGTAAGGCTGAGGGCGACAGTTGGCAAAATTAAGTGCCAGCCGTAATCGAGGATTTGACCCCACCAAGGTAAGTCTGCGTGGTCGATACTTGTCATTCCTCCGACGGGAAAAAGAGGCGAAGTATTTTGAGCAAAAAATAGCAGCAGCAACGCTGTGATAAAGCTCGGAAATCCCTGTCCGGTGTAGCTGACTACTTGCAAAACTCGATCAACTGTGCGGTTTTGATTGACGGCGGCGACAATTCCCAAGGGAATGGCGATCGCCCACGTCACCAACAAAGATGCGATCGCCATTAATAACGTCGCCGGTACCCGTTCCCACAGCAGCGAAGCTACCGATCGCTGATACACAAAACTCGTGCCAAAATTCCCCCGCGTTACAATTTGTTGCAGCCACAGCCAATACTGCACAATAGCTGGTTTATCTAAGCCGAACTGCTGTTCGAGTTGCTTGAGTGTCTCCGGTGAAATCTTCGGATTTTGGCTCAAAGTATCCAAGTAATTTCCCGGCGCCAGTTCAATAATTGCAAAACAAAGCATCGATGCCAAAAATAGGGTTAAAAGTGCCTGCAACAGTCGCTTTAAAACATAAGTAAATGTCTCGCTGCCAAACAGAGAATTCAACGCTCGCCAATTCCGATTTAACTTAAGAGAAGTCATGCTATTTTAGATTTTAGATTTTAGATTTTAGATTTGTGAGTGAGTGATAACTACCAGGTTGGGAGGGTGCTTACATTTGCATTATTTTTTATAACTGGTATCCTTAGTAAGATGTAGGGTGCGCACTGCGCACCTTACCACAACGAGTAATTAACAGTGAACTAACTAATATTCAACTAGCGTGACGATCGGCACATCGGGCAATTTCTGCCTGCCGCCCAAACCCTGCAATTCAATGATAAAAGCAAAACCGACAAGCTCGCAGCCAGCTTGCTCTAACAACTTAGCCGTCGCAGCCGCTGTTCCGCCAGTGGCGATTAAATCGTCCACAATCAGCACCCGGCTGCCGGATGTCATCGCATCTTGGTGCATCTCCAGTCGATCGACACCGTACTCCAACTCGTACTCAGCAAAATGAACCGCACCGGGCAGTTTCCCCGGTTTGCGGACAGGAATAAAGCCTATTCCCATTTTATAAGCCAAAGGCGCGCCAAAGATAAAGCCGCGCGATTCCATGCCCACCACATAGTCAGCAGACATTGCAGAGCATTTTTCGGCTAAGTTGTCAATGGTATAACTGAGTCCTTGCGGGTCGCGCAGCAAAGTTGTAATGTCTCGAAACAAAATTCCCGGCTTGGGGAAATCAGGAATGTCGCGAATCAGAGATTTGAGATCCATAAGCTTGCAGATCGGCGTTGAGGGTAATGAGGCATCAAAAATGGTACAATAATAATGTCAATCGATTTTAAATTTTAGATTTTAGATTTTAGATTTTAGATTTTAGATTTACTATATGTAAACAAATGTCATAATTTCCTAACAACAGGGTTGAATATCAAGATTTGTCACCCTATGATCTAAAGTCAAAAATCTAATATCTAAAATCCAATGATTAAGTTGGCAGCACGAGTGGGTGAGGTTTCTCCTTCTATAACCTTGGCGATCGCCGCTAAGGCTAAAGCCATGAAGGCCGAAGGGATTGATGTCTGTAGTTTGAGTACGGGAGAACCAGACTTTGATACCCCCGAACACGTTAAAGCAGCGGCAAAACAAGCTTTAGACGAGGGGAAGACTAAGTACGGCCCTGTGGCTGGGGAACCGCAGTTAAAAGCTGCGATCGCCCGCAAACTCCGCGATGACAATAATCTCAACTATCAACCGGAAAATATCATTGTCACCAACGGCGGCAAGCATTCCCTCTACAATCTGATGATGGCTCTGATCGAGCCTGGAGAAGAAGTAATTATTCCGGCTCCCTACTGGCTAAGCTACCCAGAAATGGTGAAACTCGCCAGCGGCAAGCCAGTAATTGTACAGACTGATGCTTCTACAGGATATAAAATTACACCGGAACAACTGAGTCGAGCGATTACTCCCAAAACCAAGTTATTTGTACTGAATTCGCCCTCTAACCCGACGGGAATGGTTTATACTCCGGCGGAACTCAAAGCATTGGCCGAGGTGATAGTCGATCGAGATATTTTAGTCGTTGCTGACGAGATTTACGAAAAAATTATATATGACGGCGCTCAACACGTCAGCATCGGTTCCCTAGGCAAAGAAATCTTCGATCGCACCCTAATCAGCAGCGGTTTTGCTAAAGCTTACTCGATGACAGGCTGGCGAGTCGGTTATTTGGCCGGGCCGATCGAATTAATCAAAGCCACCGGCACGATTCAAGGTCACAGTACCTCAAATGTGTGTACTTTTGCACAGTACGGGGCGATCGCAGCTTTGGAAAGCAGTCAAGAGTTTGTCGAAACAATGCGTCTAGCTTTTGCCGAAAGGCGTCAGGTAATATTTGAATTACTCGATGCTATCCCTGGGATTAGCTGTATTAAACCAGACGGTGCTTTCTATATGTTTGTCAACATCAGCAAGACTGGATTGAATTCTCTGGAATTTTGCGACGCTTTCTTAGAACAGCAGCAAGTAGCCGTTATTCCGGGGATTGCTTTTGGTGCAGACGACCATATTCGCTTGTCTTACGCCACCGATTTAGGCACAATTAAAAAAGCCGTAGAAAGGCTGGATAAATTTGTCCGCAGCATTTAAAAATTAGTTAGTAGTTAGTAGTCATTAGTCATTAGTCATTAGTCATTAGTCATTAGTCATTTGCTATTTGTTCTTGGTAGCCACTGACTAATTACACATCGCTGTTGACTATTGACTGTTGACTGACTCCTGCTGACTGTTGACTAATACCCATTTTAAAAAGTCTTGCTACAGTAATTGTCCTATAGCAATCCTTGCAGGAGTCGTAAATTTTTTACCCCACCCCAGCCCTCCCCGAACCCGCGGTTCGGGAGTAAGAAATTCACAAATGACTTAGGATTGCTATATATAAATTATCGTTCATTCGCTCTTACCACCTGCCGGACACGGCAGTGCCGTTTCCCTACAGACGATAGCTGATAATTCATATCTAGCAATATTTTTCAGAATTGGTATAACTACTGCTGACCAATGACTAATGACTAATGACTGCTGACTAAAGCTGTTTCGTCATGATTTCTTTGAGCAAATCCAGCCCCTTCTTAACTCGCCGAGAAACAGTCACCGCACTGATACCCAAGCGTTCAGCGGTTTCCTTCTGCGTCAAATCGTAGAGAAACACAAACTCCAATATCTCGCGAGTCCGTTGCTCCAACATAGCCAAAGCTTGCTGTACGCGAATTTGATCCTCTTGCGCCAACTGAAAACTCCGATACTTGCTATCGGGCACCAATTCTCCCAGACAAGTCGCCCCCTCATCTTCATCTTGCATCGGCGCGTCCAAACTCAGAGGCGATCGGTTGAGATGGGCTAACTTAATTTCTTGCCATTCTTGTACAGAAACCTCAAGGACTGCTGCTACTTCAGCATCCGTAGGTTTGCGGTTTAACTGCACCTGCAAATCCTTGATTGCTGCTACTGATTTGCGTTCCAGGGACTGCCAGTGGCGGGGAAATCGCACAGAAGGGCTTTTGTCCCGCAAGTAGTGTTGAATTTCTCCCCGTATGTAGGGAATTGCAAAGGAACTAAAAGCGTGCCCCTTCGCGATATCAAAGCGCTCGATCGCCCTGATCAACCCAATACACCCGACTTGCAGCAAATCGTCGTAGCTTTCACTGCACTGGTTTACCCAGTGATAAACTTCTTTTCTCACCAGCCCAATATTCAGTTTAACTAACTGATTGCGGGTTTCATTCGATCCAGAAAGTTGATACTCGCGCAACAATTGCAAATTTTCGCTTTTTAGCTCGTTCGGCACTGTGGTAGACATGGTGGCATAAGGGTGGGTAGAGCAGAGGACTGAGCTTGCTTTAGATCTAGTTTCCAATCTAGTCTAAAAAAATTCACTTTTAGGTAGTGTAATCCTAGCACTTAATAGGTGTGATAGCGGACACACCTGTTTAAATTTCGGAAGGTGCAGGGATTTAGCTGGATTATCCGAAAGTTTTTCGACAGAAGGCAGAACTTGATCCGGCAGAAGACCTTCGGCACAAGCCTGAATTTAACCGGATTTTTTTAAAAGTAAATGACAATTTTCAAGCGGTTTTAATACAATACTTTAATTAATTAAAAATGCCAAATTAATAATTTGGTATTCATCCAAATTAAATCATAAATTTAGTCATTAGTCAACAGTCCTAAGTTATGTTGCTCAAGACTGTTGGCTAATGAAGGGTGAGCAGTAGCTCTAGGGCAAAAAACTGCTCAAGTTCGATCGATCCTGAAAGCCAATTTTATGACACAGAAGGCTCAATGCGAGCATAAAACAAACCCCGAATTTTCACGTCCAGAGCGGGTCTAGCTCCCAAATCAGTATCAGAAGGCTGCGTACTCTCAAAAATCCCGCCAATTTCGCCAGTGGCGCTGTTAACTTTAGCAACTTGGAGAGAAATTTTGCCAGCCTTGGTGCGAGTGTCAGCCACCTTAACATTAGCCCGCACGCGTTTGGAATTGTCACTAGCCGGAAGCGCCACAGCATTGTCGTAGCCAGTCGCTACCCCGCGAGCTTTAGGGTCTAAAAAGCCTGCGCTGCGGTAAGAAGGAACGTTAAACTCCCCTCGCAAATCGGTGGAAGTATTGATAGCAACCACTCCCGGTTCGGAACTGGCCACTAGCTGTTTAATGGTAAACAAGAAAGGTACTTGCTCTCCGCCCGGTAACTGAATCGTAATAGCTTGAAAATCCAAGCCGTCTTCTTCTGTGAAAGTCAGAGTGCCATCAGTACCGACCTTGAGCGTACCTTGAACTTGGTCAATGCTCGACGTGAACCGTGTCAGCAATTTACCAGGCACAAATTCCGCTTCTTGGCGTTTGTTTGCTGGTTCTTCCTTGACAAAATAAGTTGTGGGCTGCAAACACAAACCAGTCAGTTTATAGGTGGCGCCCGCTTCGATGGGGATCGATCCCCGAGAAGTTTCTGCCAAGCTAGGGCAGTTATTAGCCAAGCCAGTACCTCTAATCTGGTCGTAGGTGAGCAACTCGGTAGTTGCCACCGTCGTGTCAGGAGCAGAAGAACAAGCAACCAGCGCACTCATGCAAAATGCTAAAAGTGCAACAATTAAAGCACGATATTTCATTGCAAACCTCAATATCCAACATCGGATTATATTAAGAAAAAGCCCTACTTCGAGCAAAATATAATTGCCCGCCGGCAGGCTAGGCCAGCGCTTCGGGCAGCATTTAGATCCTGATCCCTCGCTTCACCGACACCGGCATTGACTCAAACAATCAAGCTAGTGCGGCGTGAAAATAAGCAAGAACTTATGATTTCTCAATCATGTTCCGATCGCAGCCCAATACACATGGTACGACGGGTGGTGCTCTTTTCCTGACTTGGACTGCAAATTAATATTGCTTAAGTCAACCTACTTAAGTTACTTTGCTTATGACCCCGAATGGCGATCGCGACTAGCTCGATTAGTCGGTTGACCAAAAGGCTGGGGACAAAGGCCTTGTAGATTTCAAAGGAAGCAGCGGTATGGACAACGGCAAAGATTTAGAGTCAGAAAATTTGCAGTCTCAAATGCAATCAGTGACAGAGGCGATTCGGACTTTAGCCGAAAATTGTCAGGGAGACAGTCTGCTGCTTTTGTCCCTGCTGCGGACACTGGAAGCTTCGCACCGGGAAATTCGCGACGGTTTGTTTCAAGCGTCTTTTCCCGACAACCGCCAAGCACTTTACAAACTGCTAAGGAATATTGAAGCCAATGGCGGCTGGCCTTACATCCACCGCATGAAACTTCGATCGCTCTTGGGGTACACCCAACAATTATCTCCCCTAGAAGATTCTCCGGCCGAGTCGCCAGAAGACTCGGCCGAAACTCCCCAGGATGTTAAATAGTTTTGAGTGATGAGTTTAGTGAGTTTTACATTAACTCATCACTCATCAGCGAGCTGCGCGATCGCACCTAGAACCCGAAAGGTGTAGGAGGTAAGGGTAGCGGGTTTGGCACCGTCGGGAATATCGGCGTCTGCCCGGGCATTGGCAATAGTCCGGGAGTCGGGGGGATCGAACTAATTGACAGCAGAGGCGAATCAGGCACGCTAACTGTCGGCGGAGTTGGAATCCTCGAAGCTGTCGGAGTCGGAGTTGGTGCTGCTGTCGGAGTCGGAGTCGGTGCTGCTGTCGGAGTCGGAGTCGGTGCTGCTGTCGGAGTCGGAGTCGGTGCTGCTGTCGGAGTCGGAGTTGGAGTTGGAGTTGGAGTTGGAGTTGGAGTCGGCGTCTCAGTCGGAGTTGGAGTTGGAGTTGGAGTCGGCGTCTCAGTCGGAGTTGGAGTTAGAGTTGGATCTGTAGTGGTGGTGGTAACTGTAGTTGTAGTTGTAGTTGTAATGGTGGTTGGTCTGGGGTTAACTGTCCCAGTCACAGCGATAAAATCATTCGCCTCGATCAGCGCCGCCGGAGTGTCTGTCAAAATTGCTAAAAGCTTGCCATCTTGCGTCGTAATTACTGTATCCCTGACATTTGCACCGTTACCTTGGCGAACTTGCAGTTGAGCGAAAGATAAATTGCTCGGCAGTCCAAAGAAATCCTCTGTGTCATTGTAATCAGTAATTAAAGCCAAACTGCCAGGCCCGGCTCCCAATCCAAAGACATCGCTGCCACTGCCGCCAGTCAGAGTATCCGAACCCTCACCTCCGATCAGAGAATCATTACCCTCTGCCCCAAATAAATTGTCATTGCCGAAACCTCCCAAAATGGTATCGTCGCCGATACCTCCGGCCAAGGAGTCATCGCCAAAACCGCCGTCGATACCATCATTACCTTTGCCGCCAAACAGGAAGTCATTACCTTCATCTCCCAGTACCGAGTCGTCGGCTTCATCGCCGCGAAGGGTATCGGAACCGCTGCCGCCAAAAGCTGTATCGTCAGCCTTGCCACCGAATATCTGGTCATTACCAGCATCTCCGAAGAGCGAATCGTTGTCGGCATTGCCGTACAAAGTGTCGTCGCCGTCGCTGGCGGTCAAATAATCGTTGCCCTCAGCGCCAAACATTTGATCCCTACCACTGCCACCGTTGAGAGAATCGTTCCCAAAATTCCCGTAGAGAAAGTCATCATCAGCATTCCCGAACACGGAATCGTCGCCGTCATTCCCTGTGAGGGTGTCGTTGCCAGTACCGCCGGCAATCACATCAAAGCCTCCGTTGCCAAAAACTAAGTCGTCCCCTGCATCTCCCACCACGCTGTCTATCCCGTCGTTGCCTTCGAGGAGGTCGTTGCCCAAACCGCCGCGAATCGAGTCGTCGCCGTTCCCGCCGGAAGCAAAATCGCGACCTTGGTTGCCAATGAGTTCGTCATTTCCTTCAGCGCCAAGCAACGAATCTGCTCCGTCAGCTCCAAGAAGCTGGTCGTTGCCGCCGTCGCCCTCTAGGGTGTCATCTCCTCCCGCACCCAGGGGCGTGTCATCGCCATCTAAGCCGCGAATTCGATCGCCCAGCGGAGTTCCTAGAATAAAGTCGTTGCTGTCTGTGCCGATCAGGTTTGCCATACGGGATACACCGCTCCTCAATAAAATAAATTGTTTGAAATTAGGTTAATCGCCTTCGTGACAAGGGATTGCTGCTTGCCTAGGTTAGCATAATTGAGATTTTGGCAATCTGGCGAAGGGGCGCTGGAAGTTTTGCTCGTGTCTGCAGTTGCGATCGGGGCTGGTATAATGCCCGATCGGCAATCTAATTTAGTTATTCGGGATTTTTTCAAATAAAAATTAGTCGATCGTACTCAAGAAAGTCAATTGATTTTAGATTTTAGATTTTAGATTAAAGAATTGAAGCATTGACCTCACGGATAAATTCGGGGGGCAACTTTCATCGGATACAGGTTTTTTACTTATCCACGGATAAACCCGGCTTGTATGCTGGATGCTTTCGGTCAAACTCGACACAGGAAATGAGCAAGAAGGACAAATGAATCACCTTTTTCCTTCTTGCTCATCCTCAAAATTCTACTTCACATACTCATTAAAAAATGCCACTGTAAGCCCGTGTTTTAAATCACTAAATTGTCTGTCTTTTGCAGTTATTCAATGTAAGATATACAATCTAAAATCATGAAGAATATCTTCTATTTTTATTCAGTAATAGGTAACACTATCTCAAATTCACTTCCTCCCCCCAAGGTGGAATTTACATTAATTCTTCCGCCATGTTTTTCGACAACGATAGACTTAGCGATCGCCATTCCCAACCCTGTTCCCCGACCGACTGCTTTGGTGGTGAACAGGCGATCGAAAATCTGCTGTTTCACCTCCTCTGTCATGCCAATTCCATTGTCGGAAATCCCAATCGTCACGCATTTGTCGTTCGTCATCTGGGTACGAATTGTAATGCGGTTCGGACTGGCTTTAATTTCACTAAAACTTCGCCCTTGATTGGATTCTTCCAGAGCATCGATCGCGTTTGCCAAAATATTCAAAAACACTTGGTTTAACTGTTCCGGGAAACAAGTAATTTCTGGAATCTGACCGTATTCGGTGACCACTTTAATGGCGGGACGATGTTCGTTGGCTCTGACGCGATCTGCCAAAATTAATAAACTACTATCAATGCCTTCATGTAAGTTAAAAGGTTGCTTAATATCGCCAACACTGTAGGAGAAATTGCCCAGGCTGTTGCTGAGGGATTTAATGCGATCGGCCCCATCTTTCAGATCGATATTAGTTGGTTTAACCTTTCCCTGCGAGTCACCCCGAAGGTAGCTTTGATTTCGTCCTAGTTTTTTAGCTTGATACAGTGCTTCATCTGCTTCGGCAATTAGGTTTTCTGGTTTGTTGTCTGAGGTCGGAATCAGTGCTGCTACGCCTAAACTTAAGGTGACATAGGGACTCACTGCCGATTTAGCATGGGGAATCGCCAGAGATAATACTGCTGTTCGCAGTAACTCTGCACATTTCAAAGCACCTTCTGGCGGGGTATTGGGTAAAATTACCACAAACTCTTCCCCTCCGTAACGAGCAACTAAATCAGCGGCACGTTTGGGAAATCGATCGATTGCTTGTGCCACTTGAAACAAACACTCATCTCCACATTGGTGTCCGTAAGAGTCGTTGTAAAATTTAAAGTAATCAATATCAATCAGAATCAAAGCGAGAAACTTCTGTTCGCGCAGGTGTCGGTGCCATTCTTTCTTGAGACATTCATTAAAATGGCGGCGATTCGCAATTTGAGTCAGTTCATCTGAGCTTGCTAGTTGCAATAACTTTTGGTTGGCTTGTTGGAGGGCTTCGGTGCGTTCTGCAACGCGATCTTCGAGTTCGGTGAAAGAGGTTTTAAGTTGTGAGGCCATTTCATTGAACGATCGCGCCAATCCTTCGATCTCGCGGATACCTTTCACGTCCACGCTGCGATCGAGTTCTCCGCTGGCAATGGCAACAGTTGCTTGTTGCAATTTGAGAATGGGACGGGTAATCCAGCGCGAGGTGTAGATGCCTAAAATTGTGGCGAATGCTAGCGCTGTAAAACACAGCACAATGGTAGTGCGAGTATTGGCATCGATTTGCGCCATCAAATCAGATTCGGGAATCGCAACCACGATTAACCAATCGAGTCCGTACTTATCTTGCCACGGATTGACTAAAGTGTGATATTGCTTTCCCTCAAATTGCATATTTAAGGAATATCCGGCTTTAATGCAGTGAAAATTACCGAATTTTTTTTGTAAGTTTGCGGCGAGCGATCGAATCAGAGGATCTGTGCTGGCAGCCGCTTTCAAGCGCTTTGCTCTCTTGCCAACTATAGTGAAAGGTCGTTCGCTGCTGGAACTAGCCACAATGTTGCCATCTCTCTCTAAAATTACAATTTTTGCCATCTGACTCGCTTTTAATTTATGTAAAAAGTAGCTAATATTAGACAACTGAAAGTCAACTCCCATCACCGCAATTAATTGCTGCCGATCGTCATATACAGGCAGCGCAGCGCTAATAGAAATAACGTCCGGTGAACCATCCCAGTTGTATATATTACTCCAAATTGGTTTACCACTTTTTACTGCCTGAATATACCAATCTTCTGACAAAGGTTGATATGGTGCTTTGTAAATTAATTGCTGTCGGTTTCCCCGCAGGTCTGTTGAGTAACTGTAGCTTTGATAATTAGTGCGTGGAGATACCTCGTCAATTACGATATTGCCTCCTTCTTCCCATCGCCCTGCTGCACTATATTCTCCTGTTGGCAAGGCATAAAAAATGTAGCTCAGGTTTTTGTGAACCTGCATTTGTTGCCAAAAGTAGTGGCCTGTGGTTTCCGGATCTTGCAGATTTAAGATCCGACTTTGGGCTGCATCGGCATTGATTTGGTTAATCTGGTGGGGGACTGCTAAGTAAAAATTCAACTGCTGGTTAACGCCATCGTCAATCTCGCCCATCAATTTGATTGCTAGCTGATGAATTGCTTTTTGCCCGTTGCGAAAAGAGAAATAACCCACCAGCCCAACGGCTGCAAAGATTTGCAGGACAAAGGGGACAATTAGAATTAACTGGAGTGGTATGCTGAGATTTTTTAAGGAAGACATTGATGCTTGCCTCTTGTGAACTAAGAATATCCTCGGATATTCTTTGGAAGCATTTCCCGATCAAGTTACAAATCTACGCAATTGCACAGGAGAGTAAATATTTTACTGTTTCCGGTTGTTTCATTGTATTGGTAAGCTAATCTTAAAGTCAGTTCCTTGACCGAGCACAGAATCTACCTCGATCGCCCCTCCATGTTTTTCGACGATGATTTGACGGGCGATCGCTAACCCCAACCCCGTACCTTTACCAACTGCTTTCGTAGTAAATAAATGGTCAAATACTTTTTGCTTAATTGCTTCGCTCATCCCCTTACCATTATCAGCAATGGTAATTTTTACATTTTTATTTTCTAGAGAACCTTTAATTGTAATTCGGTTAGGATTATAATTAATTTCCTCAAAACTCCTTCCCATATTTGATTCGTCTAGCACATCAATAGCATTTGCCATAATATTCATAAATACCTGATTTAATTGCCCAGGGAAACATTCAACCTGGGGCAATTTAGCATAATCAGTTATCACTTCAATGGCGGGGCGTTGTTCATTTGCCTTGAGACGATGTTTGAGAATGAGAATGGTGCTATCAATGCCTTGGGCGATGTTAAATGGTACTTTATAATCTAGATCGGCACGAGAGAATGTGCAGAGGCTGGTACTGATATTTTTCAGCCTGTCACAGGCCGTAGACATGGAATCCATTATCTTAGGTAAGTCTTCCAAGGTATATTCCAGATCGATTTCTTCGGCATGGTCGATAATTGGCTCGCTCTGGTTGGGGAAAGTTTCTTGATAGAGTTGCAAGTGTTCGAGCAAGTCGGCAATCGTAGGTTTGGTTTCTTGGAGACTGGCAGCAATAAAGCCCAAAGGATTATTCATTTCATGCGCCACACCCGCTACTAAATTACCTAAAGCCGACATTTTTTCACTTTGGACGATTTGTAATTGGGCGTTTTGCAAGTGGTGTAATGCTTGTTGTAATTCCACTGATTTTTGCTCGAAGGCAAGTTCTGCAATTTTGCGATCGCTAATATCCATCATCACGCCATCCCAGACGATCGAGCCGTCGGCTTGCCGTTCCGGTCGTGATGCCGCCTGCACCCATTTCACAGTGCCAGAGGTCGTAATAATGCGCCATTCCTGCTCAAAACGCGTGAGAGTCTCGGCAGAATCGATGAATGCCTCAGTCAGAGCTCGGCGATCGTCTGGATGCTCCAGCATCCGAAAATCTGTGATGCCTGCCAAGAAATCTTGGGGTGGCACTTCATATAGAGCGGCGCAGCCTGGACTAACGTAGGGAATTGAAACAGAACCATCAGGAGCCAGGCAAATCTGGTAAATTATCCCAGGAAGATTATCCACTAGCTTTTGAAAGCGGGCTTTGCTGGCACGCAGTTCTACTAGCATTTGTTGGGCTTGTTCGTAAAGTCGGGCATTTTCTAGGGAAATTGCGGCTTGAGCGCAAAGTAGATTCAGGAGTTCGACGCGATCGCTCGTAAATGCTCCTATTGCTAAACTATTTTCCAGATATAAAATCCCCATCAACTTGCCTTGATGCAAAATCGGACTGCACAAGATACTCTTTGGCTGCTGGCGCATGATATACGGATCGTTGGCTAAAGTAGGATCTGCTGTCGCATTTACCAGCACCACAGCCTGATTGTTATGCTTAACTTTGTAAATTAGCTTTAGGGGAATTTCCTGGCTCTCCTCAACAGGAATCCTCTGCAACACAACTGGGTTTCTTCCCTTGGTAATTGAGCCTTTAATTAGCAAGCGCTCGTCTCGTAGCAGTGTTAACACGCATTTATCGGCTCCCGCATTTTCGATGACAATGGAAAGCAACGATGAAAGCAGTTTGGACAGTTCGATTTCGCTGGAGATAGCTTGGGAAGCTTTGAAAATGGCAGCTAAATCTAAAGCCAAAGAGGCACTGCTGCTACCAGTAGCGGAACTGGTCGATGTAAGAGTCCCCAAGGCGAAGATAGTTTCGTTAGTTGAAAAACCCGAACGGCTTTGCTGTAATATAGGCGCGAGTAATTGGGGATAGCGCTGTTCTAAGTCGGCGACTTTGGCTTTTGCTCCCCACTTGGCATAACAATAATATGCTTCCTGCATATAACCTGCGGCGACTTTTTCTTTTCCCCAAGCAAGGTAAAACTTGGCAGCTAATTCGTTTGCTAAACCTTCTTCTTGGATATATTCATTGGCTTTGGCTCCAGAAATTGCGCGATCGTAATAATCTCCCGCTTCATAGTTTTGCCCAAATACCCGATATCGTTCTGCTTCAACTAAGTCATATTTGTGTTGAAAGTTCATCGGGGCGTGGTTGGCACGATGCTGGAGTTTGGCTTGGTTTGCCAAAATGCGATCGCACAAGGCCGTTTTATCTGTAGCTTCAGGATATTCAGCCAAGGCTGTAAGGGAATCGTAGAAGTAAAAAACGAATTCATGAAATAAACCGGCTCCTGCTGCTAGGCTTTGACGGGCTTGTGCCGCATCCTCACTTGCCTGCCCTATTTCACCAAATAGATAGGAAACAGTCAGCCGATTTACCCAATACAAATTTAAACCACTTAAGTCATTAGTGATCGTAAATGAATGATGTAGCTGTTTCCCTTGGGTTGCCAAGTCTTCCTTGCTTTGAGTGCCTTCTAAGCGTCGAACTGAGTGTAAAGATGTATAACTGTAATTTAAATGAACGGCTAAATTGTGCTGCGATAGGACTGCCAGATAGGGTTCTACTTCTGTAACTAATGTAGTTAAGTTCTTGCCCATGTGATAAAACGATTGGCAAATGGCATAAACATTAAGACCAGCAAATTCTAAGTCGCCGATTTCTAAAGCGGTCTGAAAACTTTTTATATACACGGGCGAGCAGTCAGGGAAGTGAAATTTGCAATGGACAATAAAGATTGCGAAGGTATTCAGGACTTTTGTTTGTATCGATCGCGCATTGAGTTTTGCCACCAGTTGCAGTGCTAACTGACCGAAATCATAAGCCCCATCCAAGTCTTCTAAGATATTGATTAATAAGACACCATAGACAGTGTAGCTAAAGGCTGACAAGCCTGTATTTCCCTGATTAATCGATAGTTTGACTTGGGTCAAAATAACAAAAGGAAACAGCAAAGGAGCCGAATTATAAGTTGTGGAGCTAATGCTCGACAGCAACTGCATGATCGCCAAGGGTTCTGCCTCTGTCATCACTGGTAAAGTGAGTAACTCTTTGATTGTTCTGCCCTTGAGTAATTCCCTGACTTCTTCCATAGCAGGAGCAATATCTGCGGGTGTCGGCTGTTCAGGGAGATAAACATTGAATTTTGCTAAGGCCGTGTGAGCGATCGCGATCGCTTCTTGATACTGACCCTGATTGTTATAAGCTTGAATCTGGATTGTATAAGCTTTGACATATGCAGTCGGTTGGAGGTTTTGCGATAAAATTACCCTCACCCACTCCTCCATCTGAGCAGAATTACCGCATAAATAAGCCGCTTCTGCTGCGCCTTCATGTAATCCTAGGGTTAGCTGCGGTTCGGTTTGCCAACTTTCATCAGATAGCAGCGTTAAACCCGTCTGGAAATAGGTGAGGGCTGGCTCATTAGCAGTTGAGGCTTTGGCTTTGCTACCAGCCATTAAATTCAGTTGAGCGAGATTCTTTCTTTCCTGTGGGTCGAAGATGAAATTAATTACCCGATTCCAGGGGTTGACAATCTCGAAAACTTTGGTTTCTAGGTCAGTTTCTGGGGTGCTTTGGTGCAGCAGTCGAGCGATGGCTAGATGAGTAGATTGCTGTTGCTCAATGGGAATCAGAGAATAGGCGGCTTGTTGGATACGATCGTGGAGGAACTTATAATTGAGCGTTTCAGTTTGTGTGTTTTGGGTGGTATCCAATTCGCCCACATAGAACTTATAAACTTCACTTTGGGGAATAACCAGTCCTTCCTGCAAAGCTTTCCAGAGAGCGACGGCGGCATCAGATTCAGATTGTTGGGAGACGCTCGCCAGGGTATTCAAATCAAACTGTGCGCCAATACAAGCGGCTAATTTGAGAATATCTTGGGTATAATTCGGCAGTTTTTGTAACTGTGATGCCATAAATTCCACGACATCATCGGACACGGCGACAGTGCGAATCTCTGCCAAATCGCCCTGCCAATGCCCCAAGTTGCGATCGAACTGAATCAATCCATCTTGATACAATGCTTTGAGAAACTGGGTGGCAAAAAAGGGATTGCCTTTTGTTTTGAGGGCAATCAGTTCTGTCAAGGCTTGAGCGGTCAAAATATGGCAGTTGAGCGTGTCAGCGACTAGCTGGTTTAAGCTAACCTGACTGAGGGAACCCAAAGTAATGGTATTGATGGTGGCGTTAGCTTTGGCTACAGCATCCAATGTCAACATTAAGGGATGCGCCGGTGAGACTTCATTATCTCGGAAAGCCCCAATCATCAATAAATAGTGACTTTCCGACTCATTCATCAAAAGTTGCATCAAATTGAGCGAGGCAGAATCAGCCCACTGTAAATCATCTAAAAACATCACCAAGGGATGTTCTTTTGTTGTGAAGACTTGAATGAACTTTTGGAATAGCAAATTAAATCTATTTTGTGCCGCCGTTCCTGATAATTCTGTCGCTGGTGGTTGCTTACCAATGATGCGTTCTAATTCTGGAATTACCTCAATGATTACTTGCCCATTGTGCCCTAGCGCCTGAAGAATCTGAGTTTTCCAGATGTCTAATTCGCCATCGCTTTCACTAAGCAACTGCCCCATTAGATCGCGGAAGGCTTGCACAAATGCAGAGAAGGGAATATTGCGATTGAATTGGTCAAATTTCCCTTTGATAAAATAGCCGTGTTGCCGCACAATGGGTTTATGAACTTCATTAACAACTGCGGTTTTTCCAATTCCAGAAAACCCAGCTACCAGCATCATTTCTGTTGCACCAAGGCTAACTCGCTCAAATGCTTGCAGTAGGGTTGATACTTCGGTTTCTCTGCCATAAAGTTTATCAGGGATGATGAAGCGATCGTACAAATCATTACTAGCAATTTCAAAGCTTTGAATTTCACCAGTTTCTTTTAGCTGATCTAAACATTTTTCTAAATCAAATTTCAATCCCAACGCACTCTGATATCTGGATTCGGAATTTTTTGCCATCAATTTACTGACAATTTCTGAAAGTACAGATGGAATTTGTGGGTTAGTTTTGTGTACTAATGGTGCTGCTTTGGCGATATGGCAATGTACTAACTCCATTGGGTCATTTGATTGAAATGGCAACTCTCCTGTCAGTAATTCGTAGAAAGTGATACCTAAAGAATAAAAATCCGTCCGGTAGTCAATTCCCCGGTTCATTCTTCCGGTTTGTTCGGGAGAAATGTAAGCAAGTGTCCCTTCTAAAACATTAGGATTAAGGAGGGTTTGGGTTTCTCGTGGCAATAAAGATGCAATACTAAAGTCGATTAATTTGATTTGTTTTGTTTCCGGGTTAATTAAAAGGTTGCTGGGTTTGAGGTCTTTGTGAATGATGCGTTCTCGGTAGAGAATATTTAAGCTGTCGCATAGTGCGATCGCCATTTGCAAAAACTCGCTTAAATTGAGTAGAGTTTCCCCTTGTTGAGTCCATTCTTTGAGAGAAATTCCCCCGAAGTCTTCCATTACCAGCGCATAGCTGTTTTGGTAGGATTCTAAGCTGTATGTTTGGATGATTCCGGGCAAGTGGAGGTTTTTGGCGATCGTATATTGATTCCGAAATTGCACGAGTTCGCTAAAGGTGGGATACTCGCTATGCAAGACTTTGATCGCGACGGGCAGTTTGTCCTGAATACGGAAAGCTCGATAAACCTGGGTGCGAGTTCCTGAGTAAATGCGATCGAGCGTTTGATAACCTATCAATGTAAAATTTTGAGTTTTCATATTTTTATTATCTGCCTCATGGGCGGGCTGTTTGTAGCTTAACAGAAGAAAATATAGTTTCCAACTCCTGTGATAGCTAAGTATCATTAATATGATCTAAATCGCTGGTAATTGTGATTTAGGTCACGCAAAGTTTCCTTTTTTAAAATAAACCAATCCACTTTTATTTAAAAATTAAATAGCCTCATCCATATTGGAATAGTGAATAATAAACTGACGCAGCCGATGCCGATCGCAGTTACGGCTAATTCGCGATCGAGATTGAAAGCTTCTGCCAGCAATGTAGTACCAAAAGCAGGAGGCATCGCCATTTGCAGCACTAGCAAAAGTCGCGGCGCGCCCGCGATCCCCAACAATGTTAATCCCGTGCCAATTACCAAGGGAATTAACAACATTTTAATCGCCAGACAAGCCAAAACTTGTTTGAGGTTCTGCAAGGAATTCAACTTGCTCAACTGCATCCCGATCGTAATTAAAGATAAAGTAATGACAGTCCAAGCACCTGTTGTTAACAATTCTTCGATAGGTGCCGACAGCGGCAAGCTGCGCGAGACAAATCCTAGACCGCAAGCCCACAGTGCCGGATTCTGAAAGATTGCCCGCAGCGGACTCAACCAACTCTGACGCCGATCGCTTTTACCGCAGTGAGAAGCAATAGCAACTCCCAGTATATTGATTCCCATGGTAGTGCCTAGCAAGTCGTAAAACAACGCCCAGGCAAAGTGTTCCGAACCCAATAAGGACAAGCTGACGGGAATGCCTAAAAAACCCGTATTACCCACCATCGTTGCCAATAAGAAGCTGCCTTGAGTGGGCAAACTCCAAGCGCTGGTGTGTTCCGGGCTATTTTTGGCGATCGGATTAAGAGTCTTGAAACGTTCCTCGCCGGCACCGAAATTTATCAAAATCCAAGCGAGTCCTCCACCTGCTAGAATTGCCGCCCAAGCTATTAGGGGCGCAATCAAAATAGCACCCGACAAATTGGCGCGGCGGATAAAAGCAACAATGCTCAATGGCGTGCCAAAGAAGAAAAGAAACTTGGCTAAATATGTAGAATAGCTTCTTGGTAGCAGGCGGCCGAGAATTAATCCGAACGCCACCCATCCGATCAGATTTAGATAAAGTTTGAGCAGCGGATTTTCTAAATAAAGCATGATTGACTAAATATTTACTAAATATTTACGCAGATCCACTACTTTTGCCAAAAAAGCCCACTTTTACCCTACCGCCGCAGTTTTCCGTGGCCCTGCAACACTAAATATTAATGCTTATTCAGCCTCGCAGATAATTTTCCACACAGGCCTTGACATCCACAGAAGCACGTGTAATGATGATGTTGAGGAATAAATCAACATAGGTGAAAACTATGGCACGGCAAGCAAAACAATCATCTCAGGTCAAAAGTTCCAGCAGCCAAGCAGCCTCCAATACTCGCACCAAGTTTACCCTCTACAATTTTGCCGGAAACGCCAAGGCATTCTATCTAGTCGATCGCATTAATTTAGAAAGAAAGCCCGGCGATATCCCAGAAAAATCCGTCGCTCACAGCATCATCATCATCGACCGTTCCGGCTCAATGTATTATGACTTAGAACCGCTGAAAGAAACCCTGATCAAGCTTTTGACCTTAGACGAATACAACAATTACCAGCTAATTGTCAGCCTGATTTCCTATGCTGACAAGGGGGACGTAATTTGTCATTTCCAGCGAATTCCCATTCAAGAAGTGCTGAAGTTTGACTCTCAATACATCAAAGAGATTCAAAAAATCCACACAGCGGGCTCTACCTGCATATCGCAGTCGATGCAACTCGCTAAATCTCTGGTTAAAGCGGGAGAAATGACAGCAATTAATTTGCACACAGACGGCTATGCAAATGACCCCAGCGCCAATTCGGAATCTGCAAAACTAGGGGAAATTTGCGAAGAACTCAAAGACATGGATGTGTTTGCAAACACGATATCCTATGCCTCTGCTGACTTCAAACTTCTCTCCAAAATCGCCAACACATTATCGGGAAATTGCATCCGCGCTGGCGAAGTCAAAATGGTTTACGATGCTCTTTACGACAGCACAAAACTGTTAGGCAGTTCCGTTGCACCTCCGCTGGAAGAACCGTTAATTAAGGAATACGATTATCAAGTTTTTGTTTCCAAAAGTGGCAAGAAAATCAACGGTTCATCGATCACTCTGAAAATCTGCGGGCTGAAAGCAGAGGATCGGGGATTGTTTTATAAATATCAGAAAATTGCCAAAGATGAGTATGACAAACTAGATGTTCCCGTTGCTCAAACTGATGAGTCAGTGTTTGCTTTTGCGAAAGCTAACCTCGCTGACGGCAATTTAAATACGGCTAAGTATGCGCTGGCGAGTACCTTCGACGCTACTTTGACGGAAAAACACGCGAAAGCTTTGACAAATGCCCAAATAGCGGAGTTTACGGAAGATTTGGAACAGGCTGTTTTTGCGCCTGATGTGTTGAAAAATCATGAAATTGGCGATCGGGTAAAAGTCAGCGAGAAAATTTCCCTGCTGGAGTTAATCAAGATATTGGAGGAAAACAGCAACAGCATCATCATCAACTTGAAACACTTGCAAGAAAACTATCAGCGAAAAGGTTTGAAGCGAATTGAGGGAAAGCGAGACGAAAACGGCAACCTTGTCAAGCCTTGGCTGAAAACAGAATTCTTAGATGGTGGCGAATACGTGCAAATGGGCTCATTTGCCATCAATCAAAATACCGCTACCATCAATATGCTGATTACCCGCAAAGCTAAGCTGGTAAAAGTTGAGGATGAAACTTTAATCGCAGAAGTGGCGGGAATTCTAGTTACAGACCTCAATACTTTCAACAATTATACCATTGTCAGCGACGGCGAAGTTAATATCAAGTTGCTGCGAACCAAAATCAGCAGCAAACCAGTGTTTGATTTGCTCAAAAAATTCGGTGTCCTTGAAAAAGACGGTTTGCCCGTGCAAGAATTTGACTTCCGTTCAGAGTACGATATAAAGTTAGAGGATTTGCCCCTCGTGCCTTTTGACGGGCGTTACGGCAGCCTTGACGGAGTGTTTGAGGAACTCGCAGAAATCAAAATTCTCTCTAGCATTCTCTCGGCTCATTTGAAGGAAGAATCTGAGGCTTACACTGCGGAACAATTGGAAGAATTGAAACAGCATTATCTGTCAAAAAACCTTTACATCAACTTTCCGACGACGACGGAATACACAGATTTAAAAAGTGCGATCGCCAACGGTTCAGTAGATTCGCGAGTCAGCTACAAAATCGACATCGGCAGCAAAAACATCCTCAACTTCGGCAAATTGCACTCTGCCAACAAGTTTCTCGATCGCCTTTATGAAGTTTACCACAAAAACACGGGCGAAAAGCTAGCAAAACCGACATTTGACATCACCTTAGATGAGCCTGTTGTCTTCGCACACAAAACGCTGTCATCCCGAACAAAAATTACCAAAGTTGACGACTTGATGAAACTGATTTTCGATGAGTTTTTGGGGTTGGAGGATAACGGCACTGTCACCGCTATTTTATCAAAAGTTGGTGCAGATAGTTTGCTACGGCTTTTGCAAGCGAAATGGGAGGGAGAAGATGTCAAGCGAGACGAATTTGTCGCTGCTTTAGCTAATGCCAACGAGCGACTGGAAGCTTATGCCGAAAAAGTGTACAGGGAAAAAGTTTCACCGCTGGTTTTCTATATCGGTTCTACCGGACTTATCCCGGATGAAATGGACGCAAAAGCGGCGACTGCTGAGGAAATTAATTCTAAATACGGCAACTTGCAATTTTCTAAAGATGAGCAAGAGGGGATGTTTTTTGAAGTGGGAGACTGCATTATTAGCGTGTATGCTAATAATGAGTATTTCACGGTAGGGAAGTAGGAATTAGGGTGGGCAAAATGCCCACCTTGGTTAAATATTTTTATTTAAAGTGCGATCGAGTCCACGCCGGAGAGTTTGCTGAGAGTTGAGTGCTTTACTGCATCAGTTTGTGGAAATTATTAACAGAGCGATCGCAAGATGATTTTCTATTTATATGATAGCGGGAAGTATAACTGCGTTTTAGCGATTTCTGGCAAGATTAGGGCATATTGAGGAGATCATTTTGAACTCGCAATCTGCCTCGCAGCTTCTCGCAGCCGCTCCATATCGCGCATCGGTGGTATACCAAAGAGTCGCTTGTACTCTCGGTTGAAGTGCGAGGAATCGTCATAACCCACACGGTAAGCAGCACTGGTAGCGTCAAGGTTTTGCCCCAGCATCAGACGGCGAGCTTCCTGGAGCCGCAGTTGCTTCTGGAACTGCAAAGGACTCATGGCCGTGACAGACTTGAAGTGATGGTGGAAGCTCGATACACTCATTCCCAGCTCTCGTGCGATGCTTTCAATCCGAAGCGGCTGGTTAAAGTCTTTACGAAGTCGATCGACGGCTATAGCAATTTGGTGGGTAGAGCCACCCAGAACTGCAATATGACAAAGCCGATCGCCTTGCTCTCCCATCAGGAGTCGGTAAATGATTTCTCGCTTAATCAGTGGTGCCAGAACATTAGCTTCAGCAGGGGAATCTAGAAGCCTGACGAGCCGCACAACAGCGTCCAAAAGATTTGCATCCAACGGACTTACGTCAATCGCTTTCACATCAGCACCCCTTTCTGCTGAGGGATCGCCTGCCTCAACCATGACTGAGCCAACCAGGGTGGGGTCGAGATCCAGACGAAGCCCCAGGTACGGTTTTTCCTGGGTTGCTTCTAGAATTTGGCTGGCAATCGGTAGTTCGACCGTCCCCAATAGATAGTGCATCGGATCGTACTGGTAGCGATCGCTGCCTAGCAGCACTTCTTTGCTGCCCTGAGCAATGACACAAAAGGAAGGAATCGAGACACTATGAACGCATTCCGAAGGAAAGGAGGTGCGATAGAAGTGCAATCCTTTCAGCGGCTCGATCGTCCCATCATGACGAATCGCCTGTGCAATCCGCTGGGTCAGTTCGTCTCTGTTAGCTTGCGCTCTGGAAGCCTCGCGCTTTGCCTGCGGGTCGTTCATTAACGACCTATCGGACTTTTCACTCGTTTTGGCAGCGTTCATTTCTAAGTTTGCAGGATTGTACAACGATTTTAGACGATCGTTCTATTGCTTGGCTTTGAGGATTCTTAGAATTAAGCTAAAGCAATGAAAAACCATTTCGGCTTCTTATAAGCATTCTGGATTTTTATACAAGAGTAAACTCAGTTTTGATTGGGCAAGAGATTCCCCTACTGACCACCAAAAGGGCATCAAGGCGAACCTTGCTTCTTAAAAAATTCATCCCTATTGATAGAGCAGGCGCTCGCGTGCTCGATCTCTACAATTGGGGTAGCCAAAGGAATTCAGACGGTCACGAACCTCAGCCTAAAGGCATGAGGCTTGAAGGAGAAATCTAACAAGCCGTTCCCCTAGCGCCGAGCGTCTTAATTGACTCGGTTTTTTGAGTTTCGAGAACAAAGGACGCCCGATCGAAGGGGCACAAGCGCCTGCGGTGGGTGCAGAGCGTTAGAAGAGTCGGCGCGAAAAACAAACACTTGTCCAGGGATTGTTTGAGAATTTTGCAAGGAGCATCATGGACGATAATCAAGAACCGAAAGATTTCAGTTCAAGCGAGAGCGATTCGCAGCTCAGCGCGGACGAAGAAACACTGCTCGACCAACTCGGAATTACCGGCGCTGCTCGCCGCAAATTCTTGGGGCAAAGCATGGCTGCCCTACTCGGCACCTTCGCCTTCCACCTGCTGGCTAAAGAGGAGGTCTTTGCCACGCTCGCCGCGGAGCCCGACGCCGTATTCGCCCAGGCCCCTGCGGTTGAAAACGCCGTTAACGTTATTTTGAAAATCAACGGCTCGGCCCAACGCCTGGAAGTGGATTCGCGCACGGCGCTGCTCGACGCCCTGCGCGAAACACTTGGATTGACCGGCACGAAAAAAGGATGCGATCAAGGACAGTGCGGCGCTTGTACGGTAATCGTTGACGGGCGCCGCGTGCTTTCTTGTCTGACACTTGCCGCTAGCTGCGAGGGGAAAGAGGTGACGACGATCGAAGGTATCGCTGACGGCGACAATCTTCATCCGATGCAGGCGGCGTTCATCAAACACGACGGCTTCCAGTGCGGCTACTGCACGCCGGGGCAGATATGTTCGGCGGTGGCGCTTCTGCAGGAAGCTAAAAACGGCGACGCGAGTCACGTCACTAACAATTTGCGGACGATCGCCCAGAATGTAGCACTCTCTGATGAAGAAATCAGAGAACGCATGAGCGGCAACATTTGCCGTTGCGGCGCGTATCCGGGAATCGTTGCGGCAATCAGAGAAGTTCAGTCCGGGCGCGAAACAGCCCTGGCTTGGCATTTTGCGAGCGATGAAGAAATTGCCATTGCATTGAATCAGGGGGGCAAAGCCGATGAAATCGTTTAAATATTCCAGCGCCACCGATGCCGCAAGCGCCGTTCGCACCGTTTCCGCGAATCAAACGGCAACGTTTCTCGCAGGCGGGACAAATCTGATTGATTTGATGAAAGAATACGTCGAGCGTCCCAGCGAACTTGTTGACATCTCAGGTTTGAATCTGGCGGAAATTCGATCGACCTCGAACGGAATTTCGATCGGCGCCTTAGCCAAAAATACC
This sequence comes from Microcoleus sp. Pol1C5, assembly GCF_036701115.1. NCBI lineage: Bacteria > Bacillati > Cyanobacteriota > Cyanophyceae > Oscillatoriales > Microcoleaceae > Microcoleus > Microcoleus sp. Pol1C5. The sequence continues at coordinate 27,209 of NZ_JAUBQE010000022.1, forward strand.
GACACGGCCAACCATCCCCTCGTCCGGCAAAATTACCCGCTTCTGTCAATGGCGATTTTAGCCGGCGCCTCCGCCCAGCTTCGCAATATGGCGACCAACGGGGGAAATTTAATGCAGCGCACCCGTTGCCAGTATTTTTACGACATCGCTATGCCCTGCAACAAACGCGAACCGGGCAGCGGATGCGGAGCGCTTCAGGGGCTCAATCGCATTCATGCCATTTTGGGCTACAGCGACAAATGCGTGGCGACTTACCCGGGCGATATGGCGAATGCGCTTTATGCGCTGGACGCGGTAGTGAGGATTCGCGGCACGAACGGGCAAGAACGCACAGTCCCGGTCCAGGATTTTCATCGCTTGCCGGGCAACACGCCTGAAAAAGATAACAATCTTCAGCATGGGGAATTGATCGTTGCGATCGAAATGCCGAAGAATAACTTCGCTAACAAGTCTTATTACCTAAAAGTTCGCGATCGCGCTTCCTATGCTTTTGCACTGCTTGCGGTGGCTGCTGCTTTAGAAACAAGCGGCAACACCATCAAACAGGCACGCGTTGTTTTGGGCAGCGTCGCGCATAAACCTTGGCGTTCGCCCGAAGCGGAAAAGGTTCTGATTGGAAAACCGGCGACGGAAGAAACCTTCAAAGTGGCTGCTGAAGCGGCTCTGAAAGATGCGAAACCGCTTGAACATAACGGTTATAAAGTCGAACTCGGAAAACGCGCCATTGTTCTGGCTTTGCAGCAAGCGTTGACGAGCGGTGCGGCCTAATTATATCTATTCCGGTTGCATTGGAATTATTAAACCGCAGAGTACGCAGAGAACGCAGAGTTCGAGAACAGAGAGATGAATACAGGACGATGAAGGGCGGATTTGATATTAGGGAGGAGAAAAGAAATGGCAAGATACATCGGAAAAGAAATGAGCCGCGTGGACGGCGCAGCCAAAGTTACGGGCAAGGCTAAATACGCGGCGGAATTCCAGGTTCCCAATGTCGCTTACGGTTTTATTGTGCTCGGAACCGTAGCAAAGGGCACGATTAAATCGATCGACACCCGTGAGGCTGAAGGCGCCTCCGGCGTAATTCGCGTCTTCACGCACCTGAACGCACCGAAGCTCGGTCCGAAGTCTTCCACGGAGCAGTCCCCGCCCCGCGCCACCGAGGAGGAAGACAAGTCGTTTCGGGCGCTCCAGTCCGACAAAATCTTCTTCAATATGCAGCCCGTGGCACTTGTCGTCGCCGAGACATACGAGCAGGCACGTTATGCCGCACGTCTGGTTAAAGTCTCCTACAACTCACAGCAGCACATGACCGACACTGAGGCGGTGCGATCGAGCGCGCGCGTCCCCACTAAAGGGCAGCCTCCGAAGCCGCGCGGTAATCCCGAAGAGGCGATGCGCGCAGCGGCCGTGAAGTTAGAGGCCGAGTACCGCATCCCGATCGAGCACCACAACCCCATGGAGCCGCACGCGGCGATCGCGGTCTGGCAAGGCGACAAGCTAACGGTCTTCGACAAGACGCAGGAGGTCTATGGCGTGCGCGAACATTTGGCTTCGAGCTTCGGCCTGCCCGAGGAAAACGTGAACGTCGTCTCGCCCTTCGTCGGCGGGGCTTTCGGAGCGTCGCTGCGCCCGAACTATTATCCGGCGCTGACAGCGATGGCAGCCCGCGAACTCAGGCGCCCGGTCAAGGTTGTCTATACGCGCACGCAAATGTTCACCGGCCACGGCTATCGTCCGCACACGATTCAGAAGATCGCGCTGGGCGCGGAGCGATCGGGAAAGCTCTCGGCGATGATTCATGAAGCCGTGCACAACACCTCCACCCTTGAGGAGTTCTCAGACGACACCACGGGTTTCACGCGCCAAGTCTATGCGTGCCCGAATCTCTACGCGCCGCTGAAGATTACCAACACAGACCTCGCCACCCCGACCTGGATGCGCGCACCGGGGGCCGTTAGCGGTATGTTCGCGCTCGAATGTGCGATGGACGAGCTGGCCTACGCGCTGCGGATCGACCCGCTCGAACTTCGGCTGATCAACTATGCCGAAACCGACCCCGAGAGCGGCAAGCCATTTTCGAGTAAGGCGCTGCGGGAGTGCTACCGGCTGGGCGCGGAAAAATTCGGTTGGAAGAATCGCAAGTTCGATCCCCGATCGATGCGTGACGGCCGCCTACTCGTCGGTTGGGGAATGGCGACCGGCGTCTGGGGCGCTTTCCAGAGGCCTGCTGCCGCCCTCGTCACGCTGCAGGTGGACGGCACGGCGCAAGTCGCAAGTGCGACCAGCGACATCGGACCTGGCACCTACACGGTGATGACTATGATCGCTGCCGAGTATCTGGGGCTGAAGTTGGACCAGGTGAAATTTGAACTCGGCGACACGAAGTTGCCTCGAGCGCCGTCGCAGGGGGGCTCTTGGACGACGGCGAGCGTCGGCTCGGCGGTGCGGGGGGCGGCTCTGGCGATCGGCACGAAGTTGCTCGCGCTAGCGAATCAGGAACCGAATTCTCCGCTCAAGGGGGCAGCCTCTTCCGATGTCGAGATGCTCGACGGGCAACTGCGACTAATAAGCGAGCCGGATCGTTTCGTCAACATCTCCGCAGTGATGAAGCGTAATGGTCTCACCGCAATCACGGAAACATTCGAGTCGCGTCCCTCAGAGGAGCGCGAGAAGTATGCGACGTTGGCGCACGGCGCGCAGTTCGTTGAAGTGAAGGTCGATCCGGATGTGGGGACTGTCCACGTTACGCGCGCCATTGAAGTGACCGCCTGCGGCAAGATTATGAATCCGAAGGCCTCGCACAGCCAGGAAATCGGCGGCGTTGTCTGGGGCATTGGTATGGCGCTGCAAGAGGCGACTGAAATCGACCACCGTTACGGGCGGATTATGAATCCGAATTTGCAGCACTATCACGTGCCGGTTAATGCGGATGTCTTGGAGATCGAAACGATATTCGTTGAGGAGGAGGATAAAGTCGTCAATCCGCTCGGTGTCAAGGGCATGGGCGAACTCGGCATGGTGGGCATCCCGGCGGCGATCGCCAACGCTGTCTTTCATGCCACGGGCAAACGCATCAGGGACCTGCCGATTACGCCGGAAAAGCTGCTGTGAGTTAGGTCATTTGTTGAATGAAGTGCCAGCGCTAGTCGCAGCGATCGCCTCCGCGAACCTCAGGGGGCACGGTGCGCGCTGGCAACGGTGGGGAGTGTGGAAGAATCTTCGTACCGTCGCCTTGGTGCAACGCATGGGAATGGGTACAAGACTGGTCCAGAAAAAAGTGAATTATATGTATTGAACTATTATGTAGTGTGCGATATAATAGTAGTTGACTGGATTTAAAAATGGATAACAACTCGAACATCAACCAACGGCGACAGGTGGGGAGGCAGCTTTCGTTTGCCCTTTATAGTGCGTCGAACCGCGTCATTCGGCTTCATCGGCCCTTTCTTGAGCCTTTGGGCCTGACCTATCCTCAGTTTCTGGTCATGCTCGCTCTCTACGAGGGCACCCCGCGCACTGTTGGGGAAGTAGGGCAAGAACTCGGTATGGATAACGGAACCTTGACGCCCCTCTTAAAGCGCCTTGAGAGCGCGGGGTTGGTGACGCGCACCCGTGACCCGCAGGACGAACGTCGCGTTCTTATCGATCTGACAGAAGCCGGCGAGGCACTTCGCGAGGCAGCGTGCTCGATCCCTGAAAAGATTGAGACGGCCTGCCGTCTCTCCGATGAAGACCTTGCCGAGCTTCGCGACACCTTGAACGGGCTAGGTCATCCCCGTTCGGCCAACGCCCCCGACTCGATTACCGAATGACCACCTTTTTCGGATTCACCATGTCAAATACAACACCTGTACCAAGCAGCCCGATCGAATTAGCAAACGGGCCGTCGCAAACATTGTCTTTTAAGGAGACTGTGCGCGAGCGCCATTCTGTCCGGAGTTTCCTGCCAACCCCTGTCCCCGACGCTGTGCTCCGCTCGGTTCTGGAAGACGCGCAGCGCACACCCTCGAACTGCAACACCCAGCCCTGGCAGGTTCACATCGTCTCCGGCGCGACACGCGACACGCTCAGCAAGGCTCTCCTTGCGGACGACGAGGCAGGGCGACTGACACCCGATTTCAGCTTCTCCACCGCCGATTTCTGCGGCGTATACAGCGAGCGCTCAAAGGCGCAAGGGGCGGCCTACTATCAAGCGATTGGCGTTTCGCGCGAAGCGACCGAAGATCGCCGCACCGCAGCACGATACAACCTGGAATTTTTTGGTGCGCCGCACGCCGCGCTGCTGTTCATGCCTTCCTTTGGCGACGATGTGCGAGTGGCTGGCGACATCGGAATGTACGCTCAGACGTTGTTGCTGTCTCTGACGGCGCACGGACTTGGCGGCATACCGCAGACGATGCTCGGCTTCTACGCCGACACGATCCGCGAGCAGTTGGGCATCGATCCGTCCCTGAAGATGCTGTTCGGTATCTCGTTCGGCTATCCCGACAAGGCGGCTACCGCCAATCGTTACCGCATCGACAAGGCCCCTATCGAAGAAAGCGTAACCTTCCACAACTAACAGACATTCACATCCGAAAAGGACAAACATGATGAGCAACACGAAGAACTTGAAGATCGGAATTTTGGGCGTCGGCCACATCGGCAAGACGCTGGCCCGCAAGCTGGCTCAGGCCGGGCACAACGTGAAGGTCGCCAACTCGCGCGGCCCGGAGACTATCGGCGCTGACGTGCTGGAGTTCGGCGCACGCGCCGTCACGACGGCGGAAGCGGTCGAGGGCGTGGACGTTGTGATTCTGTCCATTCCTCTCAATCGCCTCGTGGACGTTGCGCCTCTGATCGCCAATTTGCCAGCCGAGGCAGTTGTCATGGACACCTCGAATTACTATCCGTTTCGCGACAACAGGATCGAGGCCATCGACGCGGGGCAGGTCGAGAGCCTGTGGGTCGCTGAGCAACTGGGGCGGCCCGTCGTGAAGGCGTGGAACTCGATTGGTTCGGGCTCCTTCGCGAACAAGGGAAAGCCTGCGGGAAGCCCAGAGCGCATTGCTTTGCCGGTTGCAGCGGATCGGGACCGAGATCGTGAAGTGGGCTTGGCGCTGGTGGAAGCCACCGGCTTCGACGCCTTTGACGCGGGCTCACTGGCGGACTCGTGGCGTCAGCAGCCGGGCGCACCTTGCTACTGCACCGACCTCACCGCAGAAGAGTTGCCCGGCGCGCTGGCCAGAGCCGAAAGGGAGCGATTGCCCAAGCGGCGCGATCTGGCAGTGGCCGCCACCACAGAGCGAGTGGGAGACGGCACCACCAATCCTGATGCGGAGTATGGCGTTCGCCTCTGCCGTGCCCTGTTTATGTGAGAACCAGCGGGGGTATTTGATCCTGTCGGCACGGCTGGGCACTCTCCACAGGCTTTGACTGACGTGGCCAACGCCTACACAGCGGACAGGAGCAACGGCGCGACGATGCTTTCCATTCCGGTAGGTCATACGCTGGATGCAGTTTGCTCTGTGCTGGGCGAGATGCAGCAGCCGTCAGCGATCCTCACGAACGGTAGGCCGCAGACGACGATCATCGAGACGGGCGATGTCATACCCATGACCGCGCATGATCAGGTTGCGATTATAGCCCGCACCGAAAGCGGCGCGGTTCTGTCGGCGCAGTATCGAGGCGGCAGCGGGCCAGGAACGGGCCTCCTCTGGGAGATCCACGGCACCAGAGGGACGCTCCGCGTGACGGGGCCTGGCGGCCATGCGCAAATCGTCGATCTGTCTCTTGAAGGCTCCAATCGCGAAGGCTCACCGCTCGCACCGCTTGCTGTGCCTGACCAGTATTTCCATACAGATATACGTCAGGGACCCGCGCTCAACGTTGCAGAGATGTATCATCGCTTCGCCCACGATCTCCACCAGCAATCGCACATCTGCCCCGACTTCGATGATGCAGTCACTCGACACGCGATGCTCGAATCAATCGAGAGCGCAGCATTCCCTAGCTCATTCTGAGGCGGATCGAGAGCGCAAAGCACGTCGGCAAGGTTGTCATCGACGTAACGAATTGAGATGCTACTGGCCGAGCATCACACGCAGTCAACCAGAGGATTTACCATGAATAACACAAAGAACTTGAAGATCGGCATTTTGGGCGCCGGCAACATTGGAAAGACCTTGGCCCGCAAACTGGCTCAGGCCGGACATGACGTGAAGGTGGCCAACTCGCGCGGCCCCGAAACCATTGCGGCCGATGCGCTGGAGTTTGGTGCCCGCGCCGTTGAAGCCGCAGAAGCCGTGCAGGACGTTGAAGTTGTCATTCTCTCTCTCCCTCCCACCAGTTTCTCTAAGGTTGCGCCATTGTTAGCAGGCTTGCCCGCCGAAACCGTTGTCATCGACACGTCGAACTACCACCCCGCGCGCGACAACAGAATCGAGGCCCTCGACGCGGGGCAGGTCGAGAGCTTGTGGGTAGTCGAACAACTGGGTCGCCCCATTGTGAAAGCGTGGAATACCATCGAGTCGACCCCATTCGCAACAAAGGGCACGACCAAGGGAAGCCCGGACCGTATTGCTTTGCCTGTTGCTGCAGATCGGGACAGAGATCGTGAAGTGGGCCTGGCGCTTGTTGAAGATACGGGATTTGACGCCTTCGATGCGGGCACACTCGAAAACTCATGGCGGCAGCAGCCGGGATCGCCCGTGTATTGCACCGACCTCACCTTGGCAGAGCTACCCGACGCGCTGGCCTCCGCCGAAAGAGAACGCTTACCCAAGCGGCGCGATCTGGCATGGGCGATATTGCAGGAGCGATTTGAAGACGTCACCACCATTAATTCCGATGCGGGATATTTCCTTCGTCTCAGCCGGCTCTTGAATATGTAAAGGCATCGTTTGCTGTTGAGCTACTTATTTTGATAAGAGGGCAGGTAATTTTTCCCGCCGTCTTATCTATCTGGCCGACGCTGGTGAAGCGCTGCGCGAAGAGGCGTGCTCGATCCCTGAAAAGATCGAGACGGCAGGCCGTCTCTCCGATGAAGACCTTGCCGAGCTTCGCCACACCTTGAACGGGCTGGCAATACCCCGTCAAACAACGCAGTAAAAGGATTATTTATCATGGATAACACGAAGAAAATGAACATCGGGATCTTGGGTACTGGTCATATCGGGAAGACTTTGGCACGCAAACTCAGTGCGGCCGGACATGACGTGAAGGTGGCCAACTCTCGCGGCCCAGAGACCATCGAGGCCGATGTGCTGGCTTTCGGCGCACGCGCGGTCTCGACGGCCCAAGCGGTGGAGGACGTTGACGTGGTGATCCTCTCGATCCCTCTCAACCGCATTCCCACAATCGCGCCACTGATAGCCAACCTACCAGCCGAGACAGTCGTCATCGACACGTCTAATTATTATCCCCACCGCGACGACAAGATCGATGCCATCGAGGCCGGGCAGATTGAGAGCCTTTGGGTAGCCGAACAGCTAGGCAGGCCGATCGCCAAGGCGTGGAACGCGATCGGGTCTGGCTCTTTCGCCACCAAGGGCAAGCCTGCTGGAAGCCCTGACCGTATCGCCCTCCCTGTGGCTGCTGACCGCGAGAACGATCGCTCCGTGGCGATGGCCCTCGTCGAAGACACCGGGCTTGATGCTTTCGACGCGGGCACGCTCGCCGATTCGTGGCGCCAGCAACCAGGCACGCCCTGCTATTGCACCGATCTCACGCGCGAACAGATGGCGGCAGCGCTGGCATCTGCCGACGCATCACGATCGCCAAAGCGCCGGGACTTAGCAGTTGCAGTGATTCAAGAGCGGCTTGGTGACGCCACGACAAATCCGGATGCCGATTTCGGGGTTCGTGTGAGCCGTGCGATTTTTATGTAACGTGAGTTCGGGATAAGAAAGGGACAAGCAAGTAAGCTAAAAGTCATCACACCAAAGCTTTACAGGCTTGTCCCATGATGAGTTTAGAAGAATAATTTTGCAGGATTGTACAATAACTTGCAAGTATCGTTATATCGTGTCCTATGCTGAAGTCCTTATAATCAAACTTAAACAGTGAGATACAAAAATTTTTAGGCCGAGCCATGAAAGAAATACACGATATTAAGGCTGCTTTAGAGCAAGTAAAAGACACCACGAAAAAGCTAGCCTTGGCAACTTTAGTTAAAGTGGAAGGTTCAACTTATCGCCGTCCTGGTGCGCGAATGTTGATGGGTGCAGATGGCTTGATAGTAGGTGCAATTAGCGGTGGCTGTTTGGAAAGTGATGTATTTGAGAAAGCACAGCAGGTAATGAACACTGGTAGTCCTTGTCTGGTTAAGTATGACTCCACCTCCGAGGAAGATTTAATTTGGGGGTTGGGGCTTGGCTGTCAAGGCATTGCTTATGTTTTGATTGAATCGTTGCCAGTAAACGAGCCAAACCAAATTAGTTTTGTCCACAAATGCCTTGATGCTCGGTTTGAGAGCGCTATTGCAACTGTATTTAATATAGAGGGTGAAAGCAAATCTCAAATAGGCGATCGCTTGCTACTAAATTCAGATATCATCAACCACATCACCGATGAGGAATTAGCAGCAGCGGTTTTAATGGATACACAAGCAGCACTTCTACACAAAACCTCGGTAGGGAAACAATATCAGTTAACAGGCAGGAAAGTTGAAGTTTTTATTCAAGTCATTCAGCCGCCGCTGTCGCTGGTAATTTTGGGTGCTGGGTATGACGTTCTTCCCGTTGTTCGCTTTGGCAAACAGTTAGGATGGCATATTACTGTAGTCGATAACCGCCAACGGGAAGCAAGCCGAAAGCGTTTTCAAGAAGCCGATCGAGTTGAATTTTGTTCTCCTCAGGATGTATTAAAAAAAATCGATATAGATGAGCGTACTGTTGCTGTAGTTATGACTCATAATTATTTAGACGACCTGGAATTGCTGAGAGTGTTATTGCCTTCAGGCTTAAAATACTTAGGTGTACTCGGTCCTAAGAAAAGAACATCCCGATTATTGCAAGAACTAGAACAAGAAAGAGTTATCCCCACTCCACAACAGCAACAAAATTTATATAGTCCGGTGGGACTCGACATTGGGGCAGATAATTCCGAAGAGATTGCTCTGGCGATTATCGCCGAAATTCAAGCAGTAACAGCAAAGCATCAAGGTGGTTTTTTAAGAAATCGCACTCTACCTATTCATGATTCTATCAATATAGCAATTCTAAATGAGCCGTAAATTTTTTACCCCACCCCAACCCTCCCCGATGCCTTGGGGACGGAGTAAAAGATTCACAAATGATGCGAGGGTTGCTATAGTCAACAATCAAAAAGTTAATGGCTAATACGAGTATGTTCTTAATAATCAAAAATTCAAAACTTGGGTATGGTATTTAAAATTGGTCTAATTATTCTCGCTGCTGGATCTGCAACCCGCATGGGAAGACCAAAACAATTACTTTCTTATCAAGGACGCAGCCTGATACTCCATGCGGTTGAAGTTGCCTTAGCTTCTCTTTGTCAACCTATCATAGTAGTCCTGGGAGCTTATGCAGAACAAATTAAACCGGAACTAATGCCAAAGGCTGTGCAAGTTGTAGAGAACTCCCAATGGCAAGAGGGAATGTCTTCTTCTATTCGCGCTGGTATTAGTATGCTACTGAAAACTAACTCTAAACTTGATGCAGTTATCATCTCACTTGCAGACCAGCCGCTAGTTTCTCCCCAGATTTTCAATCAATTGATTCAGTATTATCACGAAACGGAAAAAGTAATTGTTGCCTCAAAGTATAACGAAACTACAGGCGTACCAGCCCTGTTTAGCAATGCCTTATTTCCAGAACTGATGCAGCTTGAAGGAGATAAAGGTGCAAAACCGTTAATACAAAAATATATAGATAGAGGATTGATTCTGCTAATACCAGAAGCTGCGATTGATATTGATACCCCGGACGATTACAAGCAGTTGCTATTAAAAAATTTTAAAGAGTGAATAAATTATGAAAATTAACGATCGCCAAATTTACCAACAAGTAATTTTGACACACGCCACAAAACCGCAAAACAAAGGAAAAACTAACCCAGTACACCGTCAACACCGAGGAGAAAATCCCTATTGCGGTGATGTGGTTGATTTAACGCTGTTACTAGATGAAGCAGAAAGTAAAATTGCCGACATTAAATTTGAAGGTGCAGGTTGTGCTTTGTGCCTTGCTTCTGCTGACTTAATGGCGATCGCTATCAAAGGTAAAACTATTTCACAGGTGCTTTTAATGGTAGAACAGTTCCGCGAGATGGCAGCGGGAAATACTCAGTTTGAGCCTCCGTTGGAGAAACTCAATATCATGCAAGGTGTTTCCCGATATCCGATGCGGGTTAAGTGTGCAACTTTGGCTTGGCATACCCTCAAAGCGGCGCTGAGTTCGGTTGAAACTAGGAATGAACAGGTATAGTCACATTCAGCAGAGGCACCTCCAATGGACTCACGTCGATCGCTTTTACATTGGCACCCCTTTGTGGTGAGGGATCGGCAGCCTCAACCATGACTGAACCGACAAGTGTGGGGTCGAGATCGAGGCGAAGGCTAAGGTAAGGTTGCGCTTTGGACCCTTCAAGAATTTGGCTGACAATCGGCAGTTCGATCGTAGCAAGCAGATAAGGCATCGGGTCGTACTGAAGCGCGATCGCGCTGCCCAGAAGGACTTCATTGCTGCCCTCAGCAATGACACAAAAGGCAGGAATAGAGACACTATGAATGGATTCTGACGGTGAGGAGGACCGATTGAAGTGCAATCCCTTCAGCGGCTCAATCGTCCCATCATGACGAATCGCCTGTGCAATCCGCTGAGTCAGTTCGTCTCTGTGGGCTTGCGCTCTATCTGCCTCGCGAAGAGCCTGCTGGTCGTTCATTAACGACCTAGCGGACTTTTCAGTCGTTTTGGCAGCGTTAATTTCTAAGTTTGCAGGATTGTACAACAATCTTAGACGATCGTTCTATTGCTTGCCCTTGAGGATTCTTAGAATGAGGCTAAAGCAATGAAAAACGATTCCGGCGAATTGTAAGCGTCTGGATTTCTCTTCAAGAGAAAACTCAAATTTGTTTGGTCAAGCTTTCTCACGATCGCACCAGAAGCATCCTCCAATACACGGCAGGCATCGGTCGCTGTGGGAAAGCTTTGCATGACTAAGTACAAACATGGAGGAACAGAAATGAAACGGCTCACGATGCCTGTTATGGCATTTTCCTTATTGGCTTTGGGGTTCGCGCAGGCAGGTCGTACACAAGTCTCATCTGGCGATCGCCCACAGACCGTAGAAATTACGCGGAACGGTTCGCAGCTTTCCACTGAAGGATCTGCCGAATATTTCACGGGTTCTGTACGCATCAATCCTCTTTTTGCTGTGCACGAACCGTCACGCGCATCTGGCGCAAGTGTCACCTTCGATCCAGGTGCCCGAACCGCATGGCACACGCATCCCTTGGGGCAGACCCTGATTGTGACGGCTGGAGTTGGCTGGCTTCAGCAGTGGGGTGGTCAAATTCAGGAGATTAGACCTGGTGATGTCGTCTGGATTCCACCAGGTGTGAAACACTGGCACGGAGCTACAGCCACTACAGCCATGACTCATACTGCCATTCACGAGGCGCTCAACGGTAGCCCTGTGGACTGGATGGAACAGGTCAGCGACGAGCAGTATGAAGGGAGATCCTGATGCTTTTGAGAGGGTTTCCCACTAAAGGAAAAAACGGTCAGAAGCGAATGCTTATTTTGGTTCTCGCTTTAGCAATGCCCCTGAGTTCCTAAGCCTGCCGTGCCGATAACAGGATGCCTAGCAGCGCCCCGTCAGAAATGCCAACTGAACTATCAACCGAGCAGCCAAACAAAATGAAGATAAACATCAAGGTCGGAAACAAAGTCATTACAGCTACGTTGATTGACAGCAAAACCACTCAAGATTTTATTTCCCTGCTGCCATTAACGCTGACGCTGGAAGACCACGCGAACACCGAAAAAATTAGTAATTTGCCAAGACGATTATCGACAGAAGATGCCCCTCCGGGCAGTGATCCTGCGGTTGGAGATATTGCCTATTACGCTCCCTGGGGGAATTTGGCCATGTATTACAACGATTTTGGATACTCAAACGGACTGGTTATTCTCGGAAAAATTGACGGTGACATCGAGACATTGAATGTGCCTGGTTCTGTAGAAGTGACGATCGAGCTGCGATCGCATCGGCGGCTGAACAACGCTATGCGGAGTTCACGGGCGGCGAGACCAAATACACAAGCGGAACCGTGCATGAACTGAATGAGAACTCCACCGCTATTGAGCGTGAGTTCTATGACTTCTACCGCACTCCCAGGGGCGAATACACCCCCGAAGGTTCGTCGCCGAAACTTACAACCCATCCGACACTGACCAGTAACGTCAAATTCCTGAACTTCTACCCGTTCAATGAAATTGAGACGATTTCGCCTCGTCCCATGCTGTTCATCACGGGCGTAGATGCACACTCTAGGGAGTTCAGTGAAGATGCTTACAAACGCGCAGCCGAACCAAAGGAACTCTACATCGTTGCGAACGCTGGCCATGTCGATTTGTACGATCGGGTGAACCTTATCCCGTGGGACAAGCTTGCGTCCTTTTTCAATCAGCACCTCAGTCGGTAAGCGAAAAACTGTCGTTTTAATACAGGAGAAAATATGGTATCCAATTTGAATGGAAACTTCACAGATAAGGTGGCTTTTGTCACCGGAGCAGCAAGCGGCATTGGTCGCGAGGCGGCACTGGCGTTTGCCCGTGAAGGCGCTAAGGTCGTAGCTGCTGACATTTCAGAACAGGGCAATCAAGAAACGGTACGCCTGATCGAAGACCAGGGCGGACAGGCGATCGCCGTTAAGTGCGATGTGACGCGGGCCCAGGAGGTGAAAGCGGCTTTGGACAAGACCGTTGAGGCTTTCGGGCGGCTGGACTTCGCCTTCAACAACGCGGGCATCGAGCCGAGGAATGCGGCTCCGACCGCGGAGTACGAGGAGGAGGAGTGGAACCGGATTATCGACATCAACCTCCGCGGCGTTTTCCTGTGCATGAAGCACGAGATCCCGCTGCTCCTCAAGCAGGGAGGCGGCGCGATCGTCAACACGTCCTCGGGCGCGGGAATTATCGGCATCAAGGGCAGCCCCGCCTACACCGCCGCGAAACATGGCGTCATCGGACTGACCAAGGCAGCGGCCCTCGACTACGCCGCGCAGAACATCCGCGTCAACGCCGTCTGTCCCGGCTACATCGACACTCCGATGATGGGTCGCTTCACCGGCGGCACGGACGAAGGGCGCGCCAAGGTGATTGCCGAGGAGCCGATCGGACGGATGGGCAAGCCTGAGGAGATCGCTGCGGCAGTTGTTTGGCTGTGTTCGGACGCGGCTGCCTTCATGGTTGGACACGCTATGGTCATCGACGGTGGACAAACGGTGCAGTAATCGTCGCCAACCTAATCAAACCTTAACCGCACGACAAAAAAGCACGATCGCCATCGCCACTGCCGTTAACGGCGATGACTCATATCGCCCCGCAGGCGGTGGGCGACATTAGCGACGAACAGTACCATATACCAAACGTAAACAGCTAGGAGCATTGATTCATGTACAACACGAAAGCTTATTCCGCAGCCAGTGCAACATCACCGCTAGCCTCCGACACGATCGCACGGCGCAATCCAACCGAACACGATGTGCAGATCGAGATCCTCTTCTGCGGCATCTGTCACTCTGACGTGCATTCAGTGCGGGACGAGTGGAGCGATTTCATGTCCACGACCTACCCGATCGTTCCCGGTCATGAGATCGTCGGACGGGTCACTCAAGTTGGTTCAGCAGTGACGAAGTTCAAGTCCGGCGATCTAGCGGGAGTCGGCTGTATGGTCGATTCGGATGGTCACTGTCCCAATTGCAAGGCTGGCTTTGAGCAGTTTTGCCAAAATGTGATCTTTACCTACAACTCCCCAGACAAGCACAAGACTGCTCCAGTCACCTATGGTGGCTATTCCGATAGCATTGTTGTTGATGAACGCTTCGTGCTGCGCGTTCCCCCAAACCTCGATTTGGCTGGAGTTGCGCCACTCCTGTGTGCAGGTATTACCACGTATTCGCCACTCCGTCATTGGGGAGTCACAGAGGGTAAGAAAGTAGGTGTGGTCGGTCTGGGCGGATTGGGACACATGGGCGTGAAGCTTGCTCATGCAATGGGAGCACACGTCGTTGTCTTTACCACGTCCCCCGACAAGAAAGAAGACGCACTCCGCCTGGGTGCCGATGAAGTTGTTGTTTCCCGCAATGCTGACGAGATGCAAAAGCACGCTGGTAGCTTCGATTTTATCCTCGATACCGTCGCCGCCAAGCACGACATTAATGCTTATCTCAACCTGCTCCGCCTCGACGGCAACATCACCCTTGTCGGCGCACCTGAAAAGCCTCTAGATGTCGCGGCATTTAGTCTGATTATGGGTCGCCGCAGTCTTTCTGGCTCTATGATCGGTGGCATCGCCGAAACCCAAGAGATGCTCGACTTTTGCGGTGAGCATAACATCACTGCCGATGTCGAAGTCATCCCGATCCAGAAAGTCAACGAAGCCTACGAAAGACTGCTCAAGTCCGATGTGAAATATCGCTTTGTAATTGATATGGCTTCTCTTAAATCTGAATAACTGAGGCCGCCCCTAGAAGGCAGGGCTGTTTCATTACTCTTGTAGGGGCAAACCCTCGTGAAGAGCCGCGATCGCTGAAATGCCCAATTTATCCTGTCTGGGCCTGGGCGGGCACTCTTAGCATTGCCCCTACAAAATCCTGGTTTTTCTGAGAATGAAACAGCCGTGCCCCAAAGCGGGGAAGTTCCGCCTAAAGAACAAAGCAAAAAATACCGCAGACGGAGTACCTTTGGCGTTGGCGCAAGATGGAGAGCATTGGGTCAATTATTTGGATAAATATTGTGAATCTGTACAATTGTTAATGAATTTAACTTGTAATAAACATCGCTTTTATCAACAGGGTATACAGGCGGCAACCCCCTTATTCGGCATTGTTTCTCGACCTATTTCTCTCGCTCCCAGACCCCTAAAAACACAGAAAAATGAGAGAAAACTTGATATTTTAGTAGTTAAAAAGGGATTTCATCATCATCTTCCTCTTCCACCGTCTTAGCCGTCATCCGCCAACTCGTAATATACTCAATTTGCACATCAATTTTGTTAATCGCTTCCCCTAACCGCTTTTGGATGTATTGAGTCAGCGTCACCATAAAATCTAACTCAACTCCCATAGATAACGCAATTTTTGCTAATTTAGCAAAATCCACCTTCAAAATCGAGGAACTGGATAACTTAAAATGGGGAGTATTTTCCTGATTTTGCACCAACATTGCTTTTTTAATGCGCTCTTTCAGATGCTCAACTTCTGAATCCAGCAACTTCCATTCAGGCAAAATTTCTTTGTACCTTTCCCCCAATGCAGTTAAATCCTCACTCTCCGGTTCTGGCGCAACTTTCTTAGTAGATTTTCGCCGCTGCTGTACATTAGAATTCAAGCGCCAACTAGCAATATCCTCCACTTCTAAGGATGGATCGGCGATGAGTTCGCCTAACTGTTTTTGAATTTCTTTCGTCAGTGTCACCGGAAAATTTAACTCAATTCCCTCAGTTTGCGTCAGTCTTGCCAGGGTGAGAAAATCTACTTTCATAGCTATCGAACTGGAAAGCTCAAAATAAGAACTGTCTTTGAGCTTTTGGGCCAGCATCCCCGCTTTAAATCGTTCTTTCACTTCAGCGATTTCTGAATCTAGCGGCTTCCACTGAGATTCTATTTCCTGATATTTTTCGCCCAATGCTGTCAAGTTTTCCGTTGCGGGTTCGGGGTAACATTGGGCAAGGATATCTACCAGGCGGCGATGCACTCCAGCTAAATAAATCGCGTCCATCTTGGCATATTCTAGCTGCTTCTCGGTCAGGGGACGCTTGCCCCAATCGCCGCTTTGTTCTGTTTTATCAACATAAGCAATGTCGCAAAGTGTTTGTATTAAAGTTTTGAGTTGTCGATTAGGTAATGGCAGAATGTAAGTGGGAATCTTTCTCGCCATTTTTAATGTGCAAGTGACATTTTGAGCGTCGTCGTTGCCCAGAAATCTGATGTCATAGCTGGCGTTGTGCAAAACTTTTTCAATATCTGGATTGACCATGATTTGGTTGATGAAATCTTTTGCCAATTCTGGTTGATCCAAGACATCTAGTAGAAAAGTGGCATCTCCCGTCGCATCTGTGGAGTCAGCTAACACCTGAATCAGAGATAATCTGGGGTTTGATTTATAGTCTGCTATTTCTGTATCCACCCACAGGATTTTAGCTTGGGCAAATTTAGCGATGAGTGCTTTGATGTCGTTTTCTGCTGTTAAATAAGGCATTTTTACAGACTTTTGCTATTAACTTTATGATTCTATTATGCTATAGCAATTATGGGATCGATTGTCAACGAGCGCATTAAGGACACGGCAATGCGGTGTCCCTAGAGGTATTTTTTCATAATTAGTATTAAATGTTGACCAGTCTTGGAGGCAGAAACCGGGAATAGACGATCGCATTTTTACCCTTCAGCAGTAAGGTACGCAGGGCGTACCTTACAAACTATTAACCTATGACTATTCTGCCACTTCCTCCGATTCCGATTCTTCGGCCGATTCTTCACCAGCAGGCGGCACTAAAGCCACAGCTACGATCGAATCATCCTCATCCAACCGCTGCACCCGCACGCCCGTTGCAGTTCGCGATTGCGTGGAAATTGCACTGACAGCCTGACGGATAATAATACCTCGGTTGGTAATGATCATCAACTCGTCATCTTCGTTGACAATTCGCAGCGCAGCTACGTAATCTGTAGCCTTTTTAGACTTGAATTTAGTAGCCGTCAATCCCTTGCCAGCCCGTCTTTGTAGGCGGAATTGAGAAACTGGAACCCGCTTGCCATAGCCGTTGGTGGTGATTACCAACACTGAAGGAACGTCGCTGCTACTTTTGGTAATTCCTTCGGCTTCTTCGCCTTCAATTTCCTCGGATTGCAGTTCTAATTCTTCATCTTCTAATTCCGCATCTTCAGTTTCTAGATCAGTAATTTCTGCTACTTCAAATTCCGAATCTTCAGTTTCTAACTGAGCAATATTAGCTCCCTCGAATTCCGAATCTTCAGTTTCCAATTCAGCAATCTCGGCCACAATTGAACTGGGCAATATGTCCATGCTGATCAACTCATCGCCCGATCGCAATTTCATCGATTTTACACCCCGCGTCGCGCGGCCGACAGGGCGCAACTGTTCGTGATTGGTGCGGAAATGAATTGCCATGCCTTGGCGCGTGCCGATGATGATGCTGTCGCCAACTTTTGCTCTCCGCACCCAGCGCAGTTGGTCGCCTTCTTCTAGAGAAATGGCGATTAATCCATTAGTGCGGATGTTGCCAAAAGCCGAAAGTGCGGTTTTCTTAATGTAGCCGCCGCGAGTCAACATGACCAAGTATTCTTCGCTGGTGAATTCTGTGACTGACACCATAGAAGTGATTTTTTCTTCTATAGGAATCGGCAGCAGTTGCACCACGGGAGTGCCGCGGGCAGTCCGGGAACAGACGGGAATTTGATAAGCTTTGACAGAGTAAACTACACCTCTGTCGCTGAAGAACAAAACGCTATCGTGATCGCAGCAGGAAAGGAAATGTTCTACTCCATCGTCTTCTTTCATTTTCGCGCCTGCTTTGCCGCGAGTAGCGCGACTTTGGGCCTCGAAAGTGCTGACAGGCATCCGCTTGATGTAGCCTTGCTCGGTGATCAGAATAATTGCTTGTTCGTTGGCAATTAAATCTCTTTCATCGATTTCTCCTTCGGCGTGTTCGATGACGCTGCGTCTAGGAGTGGCGATTTTGGTTTGGATTTCGACTGCTTCAAATTCGGCGATTTCTAAGATGCGTTCCCGGCGCGCTAAGATATCTTCCAAATCTTCGATTTTAGCTCGCAGTTCTTCGTGTTCTTGCTGAATCTTTTGTGCTTCTAATGCTGTCAAACGCCGGAGCTGCATTTGCAGAATTGCGTCTGATTGCTGTTCTGAAAGACCGTAATTATCCATCAATTCTTGTTTCGCTGCGGCGGAGTCGGCAGCGGCGCGAATTAGGTGAATAATTGCATCTAAGTTGTCTAGGGCAATTAATAAGCCTTGCAGAAGGTGGTCGCGTTCTTCTGCTTTGCGAAGCTCATATTGAGTCCGGCGAGTAATTGTCTCAATCCGGAAATCTAGGAAGACATTGAGGAATTGGGAGAGCGTAAGTAGTTGGGGTTCCCCATTTACTAGCGCTAACATATTGGCTCCAAAGTTGGCTTGGAGGGGTGTTTGTTTGTAGAGGTTGTTGAGGACGACGCGGGGATAGGCGTCGCGCTTGAGTTCGATCACGATCCGCATTCCGTCTCTATCGCTTTCGTCGCGAATGTCGGAAATTCCATCTAATCTTTTGTCGTTGACAAGTTCGGCAATTTTCTCAATTAGCGCTGCCTTGTTTGTTTGGTAAGGCAATTCGGTGATAATAATTGCTTCTTTGTCGGGGCGGCCGGGATGTTCGATGGTTTCAATGCCGGCGACTCCGCGCATTGTAATCGAACCGCGACCTGTGGTGTAAGCATCGCGAATGCCGCTTCTACCCAGAATTTGCCCTCCGGTGGGAAAGTCCGGGCCGGGGATGTACTGCATCAATTCCAGGTCAGTAATTGCTGGATTGTGGATTAGTGCTACTAAACCGTCAATTATTTCGCCTAAATTGTGCGGCGGAATGTTGGTTGCCATCCCTACAGCAATCCCGGAGGAACCGTTGAGCAAAATTTGGGGGATGCGTGCCGGGAGTACGAGGGGTTCTTGCTGGGAACCGTCGAAGTTGTCGCCGAAATCAACTGTTTCGGAGTCGATGTCGCGCAGCATGGAGTCGCTCGTCAAAGCTGTGAGGCGACATTCGGTGTACCGCATGGCAGCGGGCGGGTCGTTGTCAACGGAGCCGAAGTTGCCGTGGCCGTTGATCAGGCGTTCCCGCATGGAAAAATCCTGAGCCATCCGCACCAGGGCGTCATAAACCGCTGTATCTCCGTGCGGGTGATACTTGCCCAGCACCTCCCCCACGACGCGGGCGCATTTGCGGAAAGGTCGATCGGGAGTCAAGCCCAATTCGTTCATGGCGTAGAGAATGCGTCGGTGAACGGGCTTGAGACCGTCCCTGGCATCTGGTAGCGCCCGACCGACTATTACGCTCATGGCGTATTCCAAGTACGATCGGGACATCTCATTACCCAGATCCGTCGGGATTATCCGCGACTCAGAGGTGCTCATAGGTTGAAAAACTCCGTTAAAAATTTAAATTTGACGGCTATAAATCTCAAAAATGCGATAAAATCGGTTTGGATTCAGTAGAGCTGCCAAATATTGCAAATTACTCCTGAAATTATATCACAATTTGCCTTTGACTTTATGGGAAAGTTGCCAGAAAAATTAAGGAACGAAACAAGGACAATTGATACTTTGTCAGTTGGTGATTTGGTCAGCGGTTGGCAAAAGCTAGAAAGGTTTTTTTAGGCGGTCGGGTTTCATGCTTTGGTGAGTTTTTTTGAGGGCTATATAAAAAATTAAAATGGTGGCCCGATCGCAATTTTAATTTCACAAAACCGAAGGCCTTCTTAAAGCAAACTAAAAATCTAAAATCTAAAATCTAAAATCTAAAATCTGCCGATGCTACCCGTCATCTACTCCGAAGATTTTTTGCTGCACAAGACTGGAATGCTTCACCCAGAGCGACCAGAACGTTTAACGGCGATCGTCAATGCTCTGAAAGCTGCTCCTTGGGCGGCTCAAATTGAGTGGCAACTGCCTACCCCAGTGGCGCAGCGCGAAAAAACACTGTTCTCGGCTATCAAAAAAGTTCACTCACAAAGATACATCAAAGAAGTCGAACATTTGGCTCATCGGGGAGGCGGCTACCTCGACGGTGATACGCCGATTTCTGCTGAAAGTTACGACGTGGCGCTTCTAGCGGCGAGTGCTTGGCTCGATGGGGTCGATCGAGTGGTGGCTGCGGGGGAACCGGCTTTTGTGCTGGCAAGGCCGCCGGGACACCACGCCGAAAAAGCCCGCGCGATGGGTTTTTGCTTGTTTTCCAATGCTGCGATCGCTGCTCACTACGCCCTGGAACAGCCGGGAATCAACCGCGTCGCCGTCCTCGACTGGGACGTGCACCACGGCAACGGCACTCAATCTTTGGTGGAAAACTGCCGCCAAATTGCCTACTGTTCCCTGCACCAATCTCCGTGCTATCCGGGAACGGGAGATCCCGAGGAGCGCGGTGCCTACGAGAACGTGCTGAACATTCCCCTGTATCCGGGCGGTGGCATAGCTGAATACCTGAGCGCCTTTGAATCTCTTGTCGTGCCTTTTTTGTCCAAATTTGAACCGGATTTGTTGATTGTCAGCGCTGGTTATGACGCTACTGCGTCCGATCCGCTGGCGAGCATGACTCTGGCTCCCTCAGATTTCGGTACTTTCACCGGATACTGCCTGCAACTCACCCGTCGCATCGCCTTTGGATTGGAGGGGGGTTATGCGCTGAAAGATTTGGCCGAGTCGGTTGTGGCGACTATTGACCGATGCCTCAATTAGCTGGAAAATTGGCATAGGGAAAAATAAGGTTGAGAAGCGGTGAGGACGGGATGGAGAGTTTTTGAGGGCGATCCTCCTTGATGGTCTTTTTCCGTCGGACTTCTGACTCCTTCCTCCTGACTTCAGTGACAAACATCACAAATTGAATAGATCCAAGTCACTGGGCATCAAAGTCTTGGTCACAGATTTTTAACCAAAAAATCACACTGTGTCAATGTTTTCGATCGCCTTTGAAGTGACTTCCAGAGTGCATAATACAAATACAACAAGCCTGTTAAAATTTTATCTGTCTCAATCAACTAGGAGGTTTATCATGTCAGTATCCCAAATGACACTCGAAGAGTTATTTGGTCAGGTCATGTTCTCCAGCGTCGTGACTCGCCACGACCGGAGACAGCTCAGATCTGCACTCTTAGAAAGAACACTGAATGAAGATGAGTATGCCATCATCAACCGACTGCTGTACAACGTGCGCCGCGGTTGGGTAAAAATTGTCGATTAAAGACATGGCAGCGGCTCCCTGTAGGGGAGTTAATACCATTTTCGATTTTCGATTAAAGAATTGGTAATGACTGATAAATATCGGGGTTGAGAACACGGAAATACTGTTACATTTTCTGTGGAACTCATTACAAGTATAACTTGCCACTTAGGGAAGTTTTTTGTGTTTCATACTTGGTTCGAGACTGTGATGTATTTGACCAGAGTGTTAATTATGATCAAAATCTAGCTACACATCAGCCTATAGGTAGAGATAATTATAAAATGACAGGTTTCCGGTGCATCTCTACTTGTTGAAAACTTGTGAGTTTTGAGTAGTTAACTGAAAAGTTATAATTGACTCAAAACTCATAATTTTTTGGAGTTGAGATGGGAGATTCGAGAGTGGAAAAAGTGATGAATATCAGGGTTGAAAACCGCTATAAAGTTAATATTTATTAAACTGATATTAAGAATCAAAACTATAAGCAGTTTCCGGTTGAGGAGGAGTGTGCGATCGTTACAAGCACACCGAGTCGCATTGGTCGATCGACGATTCCGGCAATTTGAGCCCGGAAGTGTCAAAATATTAACAACCAGTTCATCCCCAAAATATATGGCTCCCGCCGTTTTAATTGAAAATCTTCAGAAACGCTACGGCACTGTAGAAGCCGTTAAAGATGTTTCCTTCAAGGTAGAACCGGGGGAAATATTTGGTTTGCTAGGCCCCAACGGTGCAGGCAAAACCACAACCCTGCGGGTACTTTGTACTTTGAGTGCGCCTGATAGCGGACGCATTGAAGTGTCTGGCATTTCTGCTGTCAGTCAGCCGAGAATGGCCAGACAAAAACTCGGCTACGTCGCCCAAGAAGTTGCTCTCGATAAGGTGTTGACGGGGCGGGAACTCCTGCAACTGCAAGCAGCGCTTTACCATTTGCCACGCAATACGATTAAAGGGCGGATTGACGAAATGGTGAAACTCCTCGGTTTGGAGGAGTGGGAAAATAAAAAGACGGGCACTTATTCCGGCGGTATCCGCAAACGCCTTGACTTAGCTGCTGGGTTGCTGCACCAGCCGGATGTTTTGGTGTTAGACGAACCGACTGTCGGGCTGGATATTGAAAGCCGGGTGGTAGTGTGGGATTTCCTGCGCCGGTTGCGGGAGGAAGGTACGACGGTTTTGATTACGAGTCACTATCTCGAAGAAGTTGACGCTTTGGCCGATCGCGTGGCGATTATTGACAAGGGTACGGTAATTGCTGAGGGCACGCCGGAGGAGTTGAAAAATCGGGTTGGGGGCGATCGGGTGACTCTGCGGATTCGGGAGTTTTCGCCGATCGAAGAAGCCGAAAAAGCTAAAACTCTGATGCAATCGCTGCCTTTTGTGCAGGAAGTAATTGTCAATACCGCTCAAGGAAATTCTCTGAATTTAGTAGTAACACCGCAAAGCGATGCGCTGGTGACTATTCAGCAAGCTTTAAAAAATGCGGGATTGCCTACTTTTGGGATTGCTCAATCTCGGCCGAGTTTGGATGATGTGTATTTGGCTGCGACGGGTAAGACGCTGTTGGATGCGGAGTTGGCTGCTGCTAGCAACCGCGATTTGAAGGCGGAGCAAAAACAGGCGATGCGATCGTAATTTGAAGGAAGAGGGAAGTTCGGCAACGAATGTTGTAACGGATGTAACGGATATAAGGAAGAGGGAAGAAGGAAGAGAAAACCTTCTTCCTTCTGCTATATAATCTTAAGAGGAGAGTGCTGGGGGAGTGACAAAGAGGTCTACGAGATAGACTGTATAAGGGTTGCGGTCCGCATACCTTGTTGATAAAAAAGGCCTTTAGAAGGAGTTAACTTCATTAACTGTTCTACCTCGTCAGAATATTGTTCTAGATAATTGACCCACTTTTCTCCATCTAAACCAACACCAAATGTACTCCGTCTGCGGTATCTTTTTTTAGAGTTTGCTGAATAATCGCTCGCCAACTAAGAACAGGAGCGATCGATATATTCAAGCAGAGTTAAATATAAGTTTTTTCTGTATCGAGTCCCCCTATTTATAATTGGGGATTATCTTCAACCCAAAAACAGGTGTTCTTTTTCCAAATAGACATAAAAACACACAAAAAAGCCGACGCCACCAGGTAGCAAGCTTCATTACCAAAAAACTAATTGCAATAACTGTACCAGATGTATTATCAAGTTTTGCCATCACTCGATTGAGACCGAATCTTCGTTTCCGCAAGCCCCAAACTTGCCCTCAATTGCATTTCTAATCCTCTCATCTTCCAATGCTTGCTTCTTTTTTGATTTACTCACATTTGCTGGGGGTCTTCCTAGAGGGGGTCCAGGCTCGCCTAATTCCTCTTTCTTTGCACCACGCTCGGTTTGAGCTTGTACGATAAATGCGCTCTGCATGAACTGACTCTGGATAATATCCTGTAAATCTATAATAAGCTTCTACTTGTGCTTTTAAGTCCCCTGATTCATTAAAGTTATCCCGGCTCATCCGGTCTAAAAATACATATCCTTCAAAACAACTGGCTGATAGTTTGGCTCGCCTCTCTACGCTTTTCCCGGCTTTTCCTCTGACTATAGGACGAATATGGGGTTGACTTAAACTTACTATTCTCTCCGATATACTCTGTTTATCGTTGTCAAATAACCACTGTTGTTGGCGATCGACTTCTGTGAGGACTAGCAAAGTTTTATATTGCTTTTTATTCAGACCTTTTAGGGTCGCACCTAAATCGATTAGCTGTTCAATATGAGAAGCGTTTCTTTTGATGTACTGAAGTTGTTTTTTAATTGCCTGTCTTCTTTTGTTTCGGGTGGATCGTCTTTACGAAAGCTACTGCTAAGTAATCTTTTCGGGCGAGATTACGGTAGGTTCTTAATTTTTTAGTGGTTTTTTATTTAATTTGTTTGTACAGAATGTCGAGGATTTTTTATGTATGAACTCGGGCTTCGTTTAATAGTCCTAATTCTGTCGGATAACTAATTTCGGCTGGGGCCGAGGGAGCATCTACGATCAACTTACCGCGATTGGGTGACTCATTTTTGGCCTCCGAATCCTTTTTTTTTCGGGTTTGACGCTCCGTGATGGAGCGGATTTTTTCAACCATTCGTTCGTTGATTTTATTAATTAGCTTCTGACTAATTTTTTGGCGAAAATGAACTAATAGAGATGGGTCAAATGGTAGCTCGTTACTGTAGCTTGATTGACAAATAAAGCATTGTAGATAGGGGTTTTCACGGCTCTGTTATACTCTTGGACGATCGCTAATTCCGAGTTTTTCTTTGATGATTAATGCCCCCAACTCCATCCGAAAGGATTTGGCCGGTGCCCCTATTTCTGTGGGGAAGTTTTTAGCACATTCTGCTTCAAATTCTGACCACGGGATAAGTTCGACCATTTTTACCCAACGGTTAAGGAGTAACAATTTTCCACAGGAGGGGAGTTCAAAGTCGGAAGGTGAGTGGGTAGCAAGATCAGCTTTTCTGTACACGAGCGCAGGTGGTGATGCACGGGTTTTGACCTATTTTACCTGTTTATCTTTCACTTTTTTCTCGCTCGCGCTATCGAAACCCAGACCACGCAATATGCGCTCGATTATTCAGCAAGCCCTATATAAACTTGCCGTCGTCAAAGACATTCTGTCCGCCGAGTTTTTTGAGCAAGCTATCAAAGCGAGGGTTAATCCTGGTGTGCAGACCCCATCTTTAATACCCCTGGTTTAGACCTGAATCCTTACGTTTGTTCTAGATACAGCTTTGGAATATGTCTACCCGCTTCCCAATTTTTCACAGTGGTTACACTCACGTCCAATTCATCCGTAACTTGCTGCTGCGTCAATTAGCAGCCTATGCTGGTCTAACTCAAGCGCGATCGCACTTCTTAAACTTCAGTTAAAGGCAGAACTCGTTTGTCTTGTATTGGAAACGTCCGACGAAAAAAGGCGTTGTATCTGCAGGAGGTAGTGGCGATGCCCTGCAACCGGTTACTAAAAGCGACTCGCTGTGCGATTATGGGTTCGTGGAAAGGTCAAAATGCAGGTGATTGAAGCAATGATATCGGAAGTTGCTGCATTTGGCTTTTGGGATTTTAAAATCCCAAAAGCCTTTCGATCCTAATTATTTGAACGCTACCCCTTGACAGGTCAAGACAGTATCTACAAAATAAATAGATCAACCTTGCAAAACTTCAATTAAAGCATCGCCCATTGCCCGACAGCCGACGAGTTTCATGCCTTCCGACATGATATCACCAGTGCGATAACCTCGATCCAAAACTTCTACAACTGCTTGCTCGATTTTATTAGCAGCTTCCGGCTGATTTAAGGCGTAACGTAACATCATTGCCGCACTCAAAACTTGGGCGATGGGATTGGCTTTATCTTGTCCGGCGATGTCGGGTGCGGAACCGTGCACGGGTTCAAAAACTCCCGGCCCGCTTGCTCCCAAACTAGCAGAAGGCAGCATTCCAATACTACCAGTTAGCATCGCCGCCGCATCGGAAAGAATGTCGCCGAATAAATTGCCGGTGACAATTGTATCGAACTGTTTGGGCCAGCGAATTAACTGCATTGCTGCATTGTCAACGTAGAGGTGAGAAAGTTCGACATCCGGGTATTCTGAAGAAAGGGCAATAATACGATCGCGCCACAGTTGCGAAACATCCAAAACATTCGCTTTATCAACGGAACACAGCCTTTTTCCCCGCTTCCTAGCCGTCTCAAAAGCGACTCGCCCGATTCTGTCAATTTCCGACTCGGTGTAAGCCATCGTATTAACACCGCGTTTTTCGCCTGTTTCCGTCTCAAAAATACCTTTCGGTTTGCCGAAATAAATGCCGCCTGTGAGTTCGCGGATGACCATAATATCTACGCCTTCGACAACTTCTCGTTTCAAACTAGAAGCATCAACCAACTGCGGTAAAATAGTTGCCGGACGCAAATTTGCAAACAATCCCAATCCGGCGCGCAGTCCTAATAATCCCGTTTCCGGCCGCTGTTCGCGGGGCAAATTATCCCACTTGTAACCGCCAATTGCTGCTAACAATACTGCATCGCAGTTGCGGCATTTTTCCAGTGTTTCTTCGGGCAGCGGATTGCCTGTTGCGTCAATAGCAGCACCACCCATTAAAGCTTCTTGAAATTTAAAGCCGATGTCCAATTGTTGACCGACAAGTTTCAGGACATCTACCGCCACAGCGATAATTTCAGGGCCGATGCCGTCTCCTGGTAAAAGAGTGATGCGGTAGTTTTGAGTCATATCTACTAAGTTGAGAAATTTTTGCGAGCTTATCATTGTATCAGGACAAGTCAGCTAAAAATTCATTCTCGATCTCTTAGTCCGCAGAGACAGACTTCGTTTGACTCGATGCAGCGGTTTCAACAGCCGATTGATAAAGACGATAACTTAATCTATAACTAACAATAGTTCGATCGCACGCACGTACAAAAAAATCGGCAAGGAGTCGCACCAGTGGCAGAGGGCGAAGGCATACCAACATCAGCACAGATTGATTCTAGGGACTATTCTTGGGCCTTCTGGCCAGTCGTCCCCCTCTATCCCTACAGCAAGCGGCGCACCATCCGCAAGGAAATAGTTAAAGATACAATCTGGACTTTTGACCAACTACAAGGCATTTTTTACGTTGTCGTTCCGATTAGGATGACAGTAATTAAACTAGAACCCGAAGGCCTTCTCGTCTACGCCCCCGTGGCACCGACTCCTGAGTGCATCCGCTTGGTAAAAGAGTTAGTAGCAGAGCACGGCGAGGTGAAGTACATCCTGCTGACAACGGTTTCCGGCATCGAGCACAAAGTTTTTGTCGGCCCCTTTGCGAGGTGTTTTCCCGAAGCGCAGGTGTTTGTCGCCCCGCAGCAGTGGAGTTTTCCCGTGAATTTGCCGCTGAGTTGGCTGGGTTTGCCCGCCAAACGCACCTCTGTACTGCCCCAAGACAGCAGCAACACGCCGTTAGCCGATCAATTTGACTGGGCAATTCTCGGCCCCCTCGACCTCGGTTTGGGCAGATTTGCTGAAGTTGCGTTATTTCACAGGCGATCGCGCACGCTGATGCTAACAGATTCCGTGGTTTCCATTCCCGAAAATCCGCCCGCGATCGTCCAACTCGACTCGTACCCGCTGCTGTTTCACGCCAAAGACAGCGCCTCGGACACGGTGGCAGACACCCACGAAAATCGGCGTAAAGGCTGGCAGAGAATCGCCTTATTTGCCATGTATTTTAGCCCCAGCGTGCTGGAAGTGCCGCCGTGGTCGGAGGTATTTGCCAGCGCGCGCCTCGCGCCAGAACGCTCTAGGAAAGCTTATTTCGGGTTGTATCCGTTCAAGTGGAAAACTGATTGGGTGCGATCGTTTGAGGCTTTGCGGGGAGGAGGGCGGTTGTTTGTCGCGCCGATTTTGCAGACATTGATTCTCAACCGCGCGCCGCGGGAAACTCTCGATTGGGTGGATAAAGTGGCGAGTTGGGACTTTCAAAGGATTGTACCTTGTCACTTCGATAGTGCGATCGACTCCCGGCCGCGCGAATTTCGGCAAGCATTCTCATTTCTGGAAAAACACTCGCCTGTTAATTCCTTACCCCAAGACGATTTTAAATTGCTCAGGCAGATTGATGCCGGTTTGAATAAAACAGGTTTAGTACCGCCTGCGAAAGAGAAGGTTTAATCTTACATCTTGCACCATTGTTAAGAACAGGACAGTCTCCCCTAACTTGAGCCAGAAGTAAAACCCAATCCAATTCAACAATAGCTATGGCTTCACTAACCAAGAAAGTTCGCACATCACCCCTCCCTTGGGCAAAGATTCTCGTCGAAACTGTCCCCCCAATCGTTGAGCCAAAATTTGAGAGTGTTTTGTTCCCTGTTGTCCTTGTTCGGGTTTAAGTCCAGGGCCATTGTCTTGCACCTTGAGAACATATTGCCCCTGGTGATGTTCTCCCGTCACGACAATTCGAGTTGTTCCAAGAGCGTGTTTCCCCACGTTACATAAAGCTTCCTCTAACCACAAACAGAAATCCCGCTTTCTCTCCAAGGTGAGGTTAGTTTGCTCGATGGGGGCGAAATTCCGCACTTTGACTTGAATGGTCTGGAAATAAGGCAAATTGCGCTTCAAAGTAATGGCATAAACTTCATACAATAAATTATGCAGGGGGCGGTTGAGATCGATACAAGTGCCTTCCCCCAGACGGAGAGTTTGTTCGGAATTAGGGGGTTCTAGGCTGGTTAAAACGGCTGCTGAGTGTTGCTCTGAATCCGCTTCATCGGTGAGACTGCGCCCCACTGCCCGGATCTCTGCATTCAGGCTATGCAAGCGTTGGAACAATTGTTGAGATGGCATCTGTTCTTGCTGCATATCCCGCAGGAGGAGAGCTAAGGTTTGCAAAGGGCCATTGTGGATTTGCGTGAAGGCTTGTTCCATTGCCTGCTGACGAATCGCCTGTCGCTCGACAATTTGAGCATAGTATTGGAGACGCTCGGTATATAAGCCCTGGACGATATCTTGGACGCGGTTATAAAACAGAATCAGGAGAATTTGTATCCCCATTGTTGGGCCGAGGGAGATGAATAAATCTAAGCCTCGCGAAGTGTGAAGTTCTGATGGGTGCAGCAGCAAATAGGTGAGAATTGGGGCAGCGATCGCAATCCAAGCGATGAGAGTTGCAATAACCAATTGCTGGCGGCGACGCAGGGCGATCAGCATCACCAGCGTCAACACGAACAACGCTGGTGTTACGGGGGGCAGACTACCTACGAGGGTGGTGTCCGATGAGACGATCGCTTGTAGGGTATATAACCAACTGGGAACCACTACGAACAGTACCCCTGCTAATAAAGCCAGATTTATCACTTGTTGCAAGCTCTCTGGTTTTTTGTAGAGACGAATCAGTAAAATCAGGCAGGCGATCGCCAACAACGGAGGTGTAATTAGATAAATGGTACGAGGGTGTGGTTGCAGTCGGTGCAGAAATGTAGCAATAGTTGCGCCAATCGTCGCCAAACTCAACATTGCTAGCACGACTCGGCGCTTTAAAATTAAAATATTGTATGGCTCATTAACCGTAGACATTGCTTGTTTAATCAATTAATCCAATTTTACGGGCACGAATTTGGGTTTGTGCCCGCATATTTTTACCTTCTTCCGGGTAGATTGAGAGTGCATCCTGAATCTTAGACCAATAGTGGCGAATCATCCGTTCGGACTTGTGCATAGTTTGGGCGATCGCTTTATCCTGAAGTCCCTCCTCAAAAGCGAGTCGCATTACCTCCAACCATTCGGGTTTCACTTCCAAGTCGGTTTGCAGGTCTTTGGTATGGGTTAACCCTTGCATAGCCCACTCCATCCGGGTCAGGAAGGTATCTATTGGCACGCTTTTGTCTGCGATCGTAAATCCTCCCTGATGATTGTCAATTTCCGGTATGATGCGAACCAATGCCTTGACGTTACTGCTTTGCACCATCAGGTTTAGCTGGCGATAATCCTGCATCAAGACCTTGAGCAACCCCAATCCCTGCTCAACATTGGCAGCCGTTCCTGATATCTCTGGAAGGGACAAATCCACGATCGCCAGGTCAGGCAAATGCTTTCTCACTTCGGTTAGAGCGTCCTGGACGGTTTGGCAAGAGCGGATTTTTGCCCTAGGAAAGCGATCGCCAACCAGACTAATCGTTCCATTGAGAAGCAGGCGATGGTCATCAACAATCAGAATCTCTAGTTGCTGTTCTTGGGTGGAGTTATGGGACATTACCTATACCTGACGCAACAATTCGATCTTACGCCCGCGAGAGACGCTTCCAGCCGCTAGCAATTAATCCTGGAAAGGCGAGGCCCTATCAGCTCATTACCGAAAACTGCAATGCTGATGACCGAAAATACCAACTCCACTTGTCTGAAACTACCAATGCTTTTGCCTGCCTAGTTTTTCGATACTGGAATCATCAAAGAAAACACACATCGATTTCAGGAAATAAAACGATGAAAGCTTACAACACCTTAAGCAAAGGTAGTAACAATAGTGACGTTAAATACCTGCAAGAACAACTCAATCTTTTCTACCACAGCTCTATTAGTGTTGATGGCTACTTCGGCGATATTACTGAAGAATACGTCAAGAAATTTCAAGCCGATTGCTGCCTAAAAGTTGATGGCATAGTTGCGTCACCAACTTGGAGTTACCTCGACGCCATTGTCCCTTATTCCCAGAAGCAGCACTCAACCTTGAGCCAAAGCTCTAGCAACAATTCTTCGGAAGTGAAATATCTACAGGCGCGGCTCAATCAAGCCAAAAGACAAGGGAAATCAGGGACAATGACGATTGCTGTAGATGGCAACTTTGGCAATACAACCGCGACGCGAGTGAAACAATTTCAATCCGATTTCCATTTAAGTGCTGATGGCATTGTTGGCAATAATACCTGGACAATTCTAGAAGACGCGCTCTTAAAAAGCTAACACGGGTGATAAAGCAATTACTAATGCCTAGCCAGGGTGAAGTCTGATTAGACTTCACCGGACAAAATTCTTATGTTTTGTAAAATTCAATCAAGATGATGAAAAGACGAACATTTCTATCAGCAACAGGTTTGACAGGAGCTGCGCTACTTGGGTCTCAGCTTCTGAATAAATCAGACACTCCGGCAATTGCACAAACATCGGGATATAAAAAGCCTAATATCCTTGTGATTGTCGTAGACCAACTACGCACTCCCCAATGGTTTCCAGCACAAGCCACTCTCGACAAATATCTACCCGCGATCGCGAAATTGCGAAAGAGTTCAGTCAACTTCACGCGGTACTATACAGCAGCAACAGCCTGCACGGCGGCTCGCGGCACATTGGTAACAGGTTTATACTCCCAGCAAACATTTGTGATGGATACGCATTTGAATGAGGGTGGTGAGAGTAGTAGCATACTCTTTCCAGCGCCAGCGCCAAGTCTTAATCCTGGCTTTCCTACCTGGGGAAAACTGTTGCGAGACAACTTTGGTTACAGTACGTGGTGGTTCGGTAAATGGCATTTATCCACCGGAAATTCCCTGGAACCCTACGGATTTAGTGGAGGAACTTATCCTTCCCCCAATGGTAATCCCGGAGAAGGTTTAGAAGTAGACCCTTATATTGTCAAAGGCGGTACGCCTCCTCAAGGGATTCAAGCCACCGCACAGTTCGCCGAGTGGCTCAATTCCAACAATGCCAAAAATACTCCTTGGTGTACGACCATCAGCTTAATCAACCCCCATGACATTTCTTGGTACCCCCAAGGGACGAAGGACATACCCGCAGAAAGCAACCCGCCAAGTGTCTTCAAAGATAGAATTCCCAACTTTGAAAACCCCATCGGCTTAGCGAAAAAGCCCCGCTTGCAAGAAGCATTCCGCCGAGCAGGAAACTTAGGGGCTGGCTACTTACCGCCAAAATTCGGAGAACCCTGGCTGAAACTGTTGGATTCATACCTACTATTCCAACAATTTGTGGACGCTGAAATCGGGAAAGCACTTGATATGTTAGAAAAATCCCCATTTGCCCAAAATACGATCGTCGTGTTTACCTCAGACCACGGCGAGTATGGCGGTTCTCACGGGTTGCGCGGTAAAAGTGCTGGTGTTTATGAAGAATCAATTAACGTTCCTCTTTACATCAAAGACCCAACTAAACAGTGGGTTTCCACCCCAGGAACAGAACGGACACAACTTTGCTCTAGCGTAGATGTTGTTCCCTTGTTACTTACCCTCGCTAGTGGAGATAATAGATGGCGTACCCAACGGGCATTTTCACATTTAAAGACGCGCTTGGATATTGCCCAAATCCTGCGCCAACCAAATGCGTCCGGTCGCCCTTACATTCTTCATACGACAGATGAACTGATCTTAGATTTGTTGGGCGCTTTGCTACTCGCCGGCGATGCTCCAAATCATGTGATTGGATATCGCACAGACAAAGCGAAACTAGGAGCTTATAACTTCTGGCGTTCTGGCACCATCGATATTCAAACCAAAGGTATGGAAGCAGAACTTTACAACTACAGTACAGCTAGAGGAAAGCAGGAATTAGATAACGTCAGGAACTCTGAACTTAGATTGTACTCTCAACTGGTGAGCCATCTCTTTAACGACGCTATTCCCAATGAGTTGCGTAAACCTCTACCTACACCCGAACTGCAAGCCGTGCAACAACAAGCCTTAAAAGACTATTTGTCCTTCGCCGACCAGACAACCCGGACAAAAAGCAGGCTGGATAAAACAGATGAACAACTCCTGGCGTTAAATGCTGCAATTGCTAATTTGTAGCTTCGCGCCACATAGAGCGAAAATTTTTGGGGTACCTGAAATCGGCGGTGCGGTATAAAAACCCCATGCCTGATTCCGAAGCCACTGTTAAACCACATCAATTTTCGCTTTAAGCACTGATGGAATTGTTAGGAATAATACCTAGTCAGTTCTAGAAAAAGCACTCCGGAAAAGTTAATAAGGCTGACTTAGCAATTCCTAACTTAAGCCAGGTGAAGTCTGGTTAGACTTCACCTTTTTTTTGATGAACCAGGGAAGGAGGAAGACTAATGGATAAGATAACTCTTGTGTCCAGCCTAATTATGTTTGGTACAGCGGGATTAATTGCGTGCGTTGTCTATCATGGACTTTATTGGTGGCGACGAATGCGTTGTTTGGAACAACAACTGCTAACACAGCAACAGTTAATAGAGCTGCTTGAGGCAGAAATTCACAATGGTGCCTTACAAAGGCTGGCGTTCTTGATCAGAGAGCTTCAGATTCATGAGTTGTCCCAACAAGAGTTACTCCAGCATTTACGCTCTGTTTATCAAGATGTTCAGGCTGCTCTTTCTGCTGACAAATCCCACTAATTTAAAAGGGCTTTAACAGCCATTCTCTGTTGAATTGCGTAGATTGGCTCATAGACATTCGGTGTCAGGATTCAGGTCAGAGGGTATTGACAAGTGTGACATTCTCGGCGGAATATTACAACAATTATGCAAAAAAACCTCCCTCTTGAACTAGACCGTGAAATCCTGATACAGTTGGCTCCGGAACAACTGGTGGAAATCATTGTCTTTCAGGCGAGCGTCACAATTAAACTAAACTCCAGAATTTTAGAGCTAGAACAAGAAATAGGAAAACTCAAGGCGAGTAGAGGGAAAAGGTTGAAATATCAACCTCAAATCCTGTAGGGTTTATTCGTTTAAACAAATCGCGCTTGACGAGTTAAGCTATTATCCAGGACATAAGCTAACTAACACTCGACAAAAAGGCGGCTATTCAAAACTGGATAATCATTTTTTGCTACCCCTTTGAGGATATCTTTGACAATCTTGGGAAAGTGATTTACAATCATTATTAATAAATAGTTTTTCATCTTTAGCCCAATTTTAACAGATATTGGGCAAATTTTATCACTTATTTATTCACTTTCAACACTTCTGGGTGGCTCGATGATTTGTGGTAAAATCAACCAAGGGCTTATAGCCCCAATATCCCGTACAACTGCCTAATAAAATTATTGTTAGTATCAGCCATAAAGGATGTCTGAATTCCTCTCGGTTGTCGATGGTCGGGAACAGATTTAATTGCTTCAATTAAATTGATTGTTGATGCACTCCATGACTTGATAGTCTTACAAGTTCCAAGTACCCGATCGCCTCTTCTATAATACATTGCTCCTGCGACCATTAATCCACCCTACTTCTTAAGGGCGATTCAGGGGGATCGAGACTTGGATATAAACGAGAGAAATAGAGGGGTGTAGTCTTAAGTTGAGACGCTTTGAACACTGCCCTGTCCCTACTAAATCAATTTACGAATTTCTTAACTTAAACTCATCAAACTTCACCACTTCCGAATCTGGTTTCCGCGTATCAAAATAGTAACTGCTAACCGTACCCTCCCCCGTATCAAAAATAGTAAAAGCCGTAATATCGTTGCTATCAATATATGGCAGCGGCCGCCCGTCTTCTCCCAACAAAGGCGCAAGAGTCGGCACCACCGGTTCCAACCCATTCGGGTCTCCAATAGCGCTGTAATCTTCCCGATATGCCGGCGGCACAAATCGGCGCTTTTCCCCCACAAAAGCACCGTAACTGTTGCCCACATTAGAAGTCTCCAAAAAGTGTATTCCGCTGGAACTTACAAACCGATTCCACAAGTGCGAATGTCCGTAAAATACCAACTGCACCCCCGCTGTTTCTAGTAGTGGCACTACATCCCGAATCAGATAATCTTGCTGTTTAGGATACTCGTAACGCACCATTTTAATCTCGCCATCGAGAGCGCGATCGACTATTTGCACTGGATCAGTATAAGCAGGTACAATATTGTCACCCAGAGAATGTGGCGGGTAGTGAAACATCACAATTTTATATTTTGCCTGCTGGAATTCCGCACTCTTTAACTCTTGTTGCAGCCAAGTATATTGAGCGCTGCCATTGACAATAGGCTCAAAAATATGCTGTCCGTATCCCCATTTTTCGGGATTATTAAAATCTGCGTCCCGTTCGCGATACCTGCC
Organism: Microcoleus sp. Pol1C5; assembly: GCF_036701115.1. Lineage (NCBI taxonomy): Bacteria > Bacillati > Cyanobacteriota > Cyanophyceae > Oscillatoriales > Microcoleaceae > Microcoleus > Microcoleus sp. Pol1C5. Next base: position 61,921 of record NZ_JAUBQE010000022.1, read on the forward strand.
TCTCGCACCCGGATCTAAATTCGGAGTCCGCCAGATATTCGCAACGTATAAAGTCACTAACCGCACGTCACCAAAAGTCACAGCATAGTAATTTTTGCCTCCAGGTAAATTGAAAATATCGTCATAGGTATCGCTATTAAAACTATTGTTTTTTAGCCATATTTCCCGCACTGAAGGGTCATTATTAGGATTCAAAGAGGCAGCACGTTGAGCGTATATTTTCTCGGCAGCAGCGCGGGAAAAAGGATCATTAAATTGGTCATAGAGTGTGCTGTTGGTTGCAAAGCGACCCATGATTTCGTGATTGCCAATGGCGGGGAATAAAGGCGCGTGTTGGATCAGTTCGCCGCCGCTGTAAACGGTTTTGATGCCGTTTTTGTCGAGTTCGGAAAATGCGCGACCTTGCAGCGCGGGAAAGAAGGCGCGGCCTTGGTAGTCGTCAAACCATTCAGAAGCGCGATCGGGTATATTAATTAAATCCCCAGCCATGAAAACCGCGTCAACTCTCCCAATTGTTTCGGCTACTTTCTGGAGATTTGCTGCTGTCATAGGCATCAATTGATGGTCGGAAGTGAGGAGGATTTTGAGCGGCCTTCCTGCTGCTGGTGTCGGAGAAAGAGTGAAAACTTTGCTGCTGACAGATGCGCCGTCTTTCCTTTCGCTAGTGACTCGATAAGGAATGCGAGCACCGGGTATTAAATTGGAAACTTCTGCTTCGTGGCGCCAGATGTCGCGGACAATTGGATTGCTGTCAATGATGCTTTGTTTCATTTCATCGGAAATGCGCGAGTCTTTGTCTTCGCGAGTGCGGCTTAGCTTGGTAGTATTTGCCGTCACAACTTGATTCAAATTTTCGCCGTAAGCAACAGTGTTGCGAGTCCCAGCAAACTCGGTGAACCAGACAACTCGCACCGAGTTTGCTTTTGGGACTTGCAAAAACGGATCGGTTAAAAGCTGAGGTTCGTTGAGGTTAGATGGCATCATGAAACCTAGCAATAGGACAATCAACATCAAAACAGCAAACAACCAGGGATTGCGAGAATAACCTTTGGGATTTCCTACTTGGTTGGGCAATGGTGTTAACATAATTCATTAGTCATTAGTGTGTAAGGGCGGGTTTCACCAGCAAAACAGAACTCCCCACCCAAATACATATAAACCCGCGCCACCAATTTTAAATTTTAAACTACCAACGTTATCAAAAAGTTAAGAAATTAGTAAAATATCTCACATCTAACAAACTTTAACCATTTTTTCATATTTTCTGATCTCTCCATTCTCTTTCTCTGCGCCCTCTGCGCCCTCTGTGGTTCAGTAAAAAAAATTCTCAAAAATGATTGAGACTTGCGATATAACATTCTTAACACGCTTCCTTCAATCTCAAATCTCAAATCTAAAATCCAAAATCCCATGACTCGCCACCTTCTCAAAGCCAACTGCAAAACCGTACACTTGGGCGGTTTTTCTCCGAATATCGAACCTGCTTTAAGGGTAGATTCCGGCGATCGCATCGACATCGAAACCTATTCAGGATATTATGTTGCTGACAAGGCCCCGCCGGAATTTCTCACCCCCGAATTTTTAGATATTTGTCAGAATTTTCCTCCCCACCGCAAAGTTGGCCCAGGGCCCCACTTGCTGACAGGCCCAATTTATGTTAACAATGCCGAACCGGGAGACGTTTTAAAAATTCACATTGAGGATGTTTACCCAAGTTTGCCAGTAGGATTTAATGCAATTCGCGCCGGATGGGGAGCTTTGCCTGAGTATTTTCCCGAACCTAAATTGCGGTTTATTCCGCTAGATTTAGAGCAAAAAACTGCTGAATTTCCCCCAGGTAGCCGCCTTGGGATTCCTCTGCATCCTTTTTTTGGAATTATCGGCGTCGCCAATGCCGAAATCAACCGTTCTTCTATTCCTCCAGAGCGCTACGGCGGCAATATGGACAATCAGGAACTCCAAGCAGGAACGCGGTTATTTTTACCTGTTTTTCTGCGCGGCGGTTTACTGTCGATAGGCGATGGACATTCGGCACAAGGAGACGGTGAAGTTGACGGTACTGCTATAGAAACTTCGATGAACGGGACTATTCAAATCATCTTACGCAAGGATTTTATTTTGATGTTTCCGTTTGCAGAAACGCCCACTCATATTGTAATTATGGGATTCGGTATAACATTAGATGAAGCGTTTGAGATGGCGGTCAAACAGACGGTTTCTTGGTTGCAAAAGTTTGCAGGTTTCAAAGAAGAAGAGGCTTATGTTTTGTGTTCAATCGCGGTAAATTTTCGGATTACGCAGGCTGTCAACAATCCCCAAAAAGGAGTTCACGGAATGATGCCCAAGTGTATTTTGCCCGAAGTGAAAATTATTGGTCACGGAGTTTGAGGTGAAATGATAACACGCGATCGCCAAAAAAATTAGGATCGCGATCGCACAAACGACACAAATTTGTCACTGCTGTGGTCGATCTGGATCGCGATCCTGTTGACAATTAAGCTTAAAATGAGATAAGTTACCAGTTCTACCTAAATCGAACTCAACATGAAAAACCAGACTGACAATGTTGCCAAAAAAGATTTAGTCGATCGAGCTTTTGGGAGTGCAGAAATACCAGATCCGACAGCGTGGGTGCACGAACATTATTTTCTGGCTAATTTCGCCCATACTCTGGCCCACATCCAAGAACATATGTCTGAAGACAGTTGCGAAATCGGCGAGAATGGTGATGCGGGCGAGGGGATATTATCGATCGATGCCAAAATTAGAGATATGTTGAGAGCTACTTTTAGCGACGACGGCTGGCAATATGTCGAAAGTTTATTGTGAGTTTGGTACAATCCCTAAGTATTCGTACCTTCATAAGTTGAGCTCGTAAATGATACCACTTTCACAAAAGAATGCAACTGTAGCCGGGTAATCTAAACCCTTAGATCGTTCGTTATCCCCAATTTTTTAATCTCAAATATCAAATCTCAAATAATATCACTTTCCTCCCCCAAGACAGACTCGCAATTCAGACTGCCTGCGTGCATTTCCACCCCCATTTGAAGTAAATTGGACTATTGTGATGTAGGATACTTTAGATGGGGGGGAAATTACTGTCGCTAGGAAATTCGATCGATCGCAAAAACGCGGCACTTTCTTCGGGCAAAGCAGTATTGATAAACATCCCGCTGCCCAACTCAAACCCAGCTTGCTTCGTCACTCTGGGAATAATTGCGATATACCAGTGAAAGTATTTTGTTGCCCGTTGAGCGATCGGCACCGATCGAATATTATAATTGTAATCGGGATTGTTCAATCCGTAATAAAACTTAGCCAGTACAGTTTTCAAAGTATAAGCAAGATCGGTAAGTTCCGCATCAGTAATTTCATCAAACGAAGAGGAATGCCGGCGCGGAAAAATCCAAGTGTGAAACGGTGAAAGTGCAGCGTAAGGGATAAAAGCCACAAAATGTTCACTCTCACAAATCACTCTTTCCTTCGCCGCTAATTCATCTTCCAAAGTGCGGCAAAACAGACATTCTCCCGTGTCGTCAAAATATCTAATAGCTTCGTCGATCCGGCTGCGAAATTGACTGGGTACCACGGGTGTCGCTGCTATCTGCGAGTGGGGGTGTTCGAGAGAAGTTCCGGCAGTTTCCCCGTGATTTTTGAAGATAATAATTGTTTCAATGTGGGGATTTTTTCTAATTTCTACATACCGCTGGCGGTATACTAAAAGTATGTTTGCAACTTCTTCAACACTCAACAAAGCTGTCGTCAAATCGTGTCGCGGGTGTTCGACAATTACCTCGTGAACGCCGATTCCCGCCATAGTGCGGTGAATTCCCGATGATATCCTCATCCATTCTGCTGTCGGGGAGAGGGCGGGATATTTGTTATAAATTGCCCTGACTTTCCAGCCTGTGCGATCGCCCAAACGGCAAGTTTCTAAGGTTCCGTCTTCCTCATTTCCCACACAAAAGGGGCAATCGGCACGGTGCGGTGGCACTACGGCAGCCCACTTTTTTTTGTTTGCGAATTGATCCGGTCTTGTCGCCCGTTCGGTGGCTATGATTACCCAATCTCTGGTAATTAGATTTTGTCTAAGTTCAGACATTTTCTTACCTTCAGTTTCCGGGTCAAATTGTCTCTTATTTTAGATACATGATTTGTGATTTGTCATCGCTTTTTTGTAAAATCTTAATAAATCTTGACTTTTAAATTTCCGGCTTGTAGTCGGCTAGATACCCGAATTATTCAATAATTCTGGTGTCTAAAGTGGGTAAAGCTAATAGCAGTTTGAACAAGTGAAAAAGAATCGTAAAATCGTTGCTAAATTCAAATCATCCGCGTGGATCAGGGGTTAAAATTTCTCACCAAGCCATTTCCTCCCCCTCGCCAACAACTCGTCCAAACTTTCGATCGGCCAAAACCGCACCTTTCCATCCTCCGAACCTGTTATTAAAGACTTCCCGTCCCGACTAAAACAAACACTATAAATCGGGCTTTTCAACTCCACAAAATCTACTTCACCTTTGAGCAAATTGCCTTTATAGCCGCTAAAGTCTGCAAGTAAATTCCCCTGCAAGTCCCACAATTTGGCTGTGCCGTCTTGTGATGCAGTGGCGATCGTATCTCCTTTGGGGCTAAAACTGACACTTCTTACCGAGTCATTATGTCCGCTGAAAGTCACCAAGCAGTTGCCCTGCAAGTCCCACAATTTGGCTGTTTTGTCAGATGAGGCAGTAGCGATCGTATCCCCTGTCGGGCTAAAACTGACACTCCATACCGAGTCATTATGTCCGGTGAATGTTACCTTGCAGTTGCCTTGCAAGTCCCACAATTTGGCTGTTTTGTCAGATGAGGCAGTAGCGATCGCATCCCCTGTGGGGCTAAAACTGACATTTGTTACCGAGTTATTATGTCCGGTGAATGTTACCAAGCAGTTACCCAGCAAGTCCCACAATTTGGCGGTTTTGTCATTTGAGGCAGTGGCGATCCTATCTCCTGTGGGGCTAAAACTGACATTTGTTACCGAGTTATTATGTGCGGTGAATGTTACCTTGCAGTTGCCCCGCAAGTCCCACAATTTGGCAGTTTTGTCAGATGAGGCAGTAGCGATCCTATCTTTTGTGGGGCTAAAACTGACACTTGTTACCGAATAATTATGTCCGGTGAATGTTACCAAGCTGTTGCCTTGCAAGTCCCACAATTTCGCAGTTTTGTCAAATGAGGCAGTAGCGATCGCATCCCCTGTGGGGCTAAAACTGACACTTGTTACCGAATAATTATGTCCGGTGAATGTTACCAAGCTGTTGCTTTGCAAGTCCCACAATTTGGCAGTTTTGTCAGATGAGGCAGTAGCGATCGCATCTCCTGTGGGGCTAAAACTGACACTTCTTACCCAGTCCTTATGTCCGGTGAATGTTACCAAGCAGTTGCCCTGCAAGTCCCACAATTTCTCGGTTTTGTCATGTGAGGCAGTAGCGATCCTATCTCCTGTGGGGCTAAAACTGACACTTGTTACCCAGTCATTATGTGCGGTGAATGTTACCAAGCAGTTGCCCTGCAAGTCCCACAATTTCGCGGTTTTGTCAGATGAGGCAGTAGCGATCGCATCCCCTGTGGGGCTAAAACTGACACTTGTTACCGAGTCATTATGTCCGGTGAATGTTACCAAGCTGTTGCCTTGCAAGTCCCACAATTTGGCAGTTTTGTCAGATGAGGCAGTAGCGATCGCATCTCCAGTCGGGCTAAAATAGACACTTCTTACCCAGTCCTTATGTCCGGTGAATGTTACCAAGCTGTTGCCCTGCAAGTCCCACAATTTCGCGGTTTTGTCATGTGAGGCAGTAGCGATCGCATCTCCAGTCGGGCTAAAATAGACACTATTTACCGAGTCATTATGTCCAACAAACTGGCGTCGTTCGCGGATTTTAGCAAGAATCTTCTGCAAAACTAACAGAGAATTGGTAACGGGATATTCGGAAAGCGGGGGATTCTTTGGTATCCACTTTTTTAAATCTTCTCCTGCTTTGATAGCTGCCCGCAAGGCTTCTATTTGCTGTCCCTCCGACTGAAAAAGATTTAACGCCATGCGTCCAGCTTCTTCGATTTTGAAAACTTCCCTGAATTGTTTACGGAATTCTCTTAATGATTCATTACTTTTCTTCAGTTCTTGCCGTTCATCAGCTTGACAGGCATCTAAAAAATCATTATCCTCATCGCTTAAACGTTTCCCCACTTTCCACTGCAACGCATCATCCAACGCTTTGCCGCGCAACAGTCGGGAAGTATCTTGACGATTGGAGGCGATCCAAGCGGCGAAGTTTTCCTGGTACGGGCGGAGTTTTGCTAATTCTTGCTGTACCCAATCGAGGTTAAAAATAGCTGCGTATATGGGGTTATAAACTTGTAGATATCCGTTGCGTTTGACGACCAATCCTGAGAGTTGTAACTCCATTTGGTCGGGAATGTTATCAGCGGCCACCCCCCCCAGCCCCCCCTTGCTAAGGGGGGGAGTAAGATTGTTTTTTTTCTCCTTTGCTAAGGGAGAATTAGTGCTATCTTTCGCCATACTTAGTAACGGGGGAGCGGTGCTATCTTTCCCCCCCCTTAGCAAGGGGGGGTTAGGGGGGGTAATAATTTGCTGATAGATGCCGAGGAGTTTGCTGGTACGCTGTTGGTTGCTGAGGATGCGATCGCGAATTGTTCCGAGGTGTTCGGGATTGTCGTTTTCTTCCCAATTGTTAATAATGTAAGCTTGTACCAGTTCTGCCATGTCAGGATTGCTGGTTTCTGCTTGTTCTAGGACAATTTTACAAAGTTTTTGAGTCAAAAAAGGCTGTCCGCCCGTCCAGTCTAAAATCTCATTTAAAACCTGAATGGGACGATCGACTTTTCCTTCTAAGCCTTTCGCTAAAGGTGCAGCTTGTTCCTGAGTAAAACCTTTTAATTCAATAGCTTGACCGATATTAAAGGGGGTGCGCTTTTTATCTTGAATCAAATCTGAAGGTGTTGCCACGCCCAACAGACAAAAAGTGATGCGATTGTAGTCTGCATTTTGGGTACGGCGATTGTAGCAGCTTCTGATAAAAGCAAATAGATCGTCTGCCGAAAAATTTAAACTGAGAACGCTATCTATTTCATCAATAAAAATAACTATTTTTTCGGGAAATTGCGACAGCATCACGGATTCAATAAACTCCCGAAATCTACGCAAGGGAGACAGCCAATTTCGTTCCTGCAACCAGCTTTTTAAATTAACATCAAGGTCTAATTCATAAGCAAAAGTATCAAGTATATTAGCATACCACTGTTCGGGATGCTCTAACTTCGTTTCGTCGCCAGACAACTCAATAAAAACCGATCGAATGCCTGCGATTCGCAGTTGCTTGATAGTTTGAAGCGCTAAGCTAGACTTACCTATTTTGCGAGAATTGAAAACATAACAAAATTTGCCTTGCAGCAACGCTTGATAAAGCTGACTATCAGCTTCTCGCGTTACATAGGTTTCGGTATCTTCTGGGAGAGTTGATTCAGCTATATATTGATAAGTCATAGACGCACCGAGAAATATTGACGGTACAAATCGCAGCGGGGAAAACAATCATTATGTTCCACTCGCACCAATCCCATACTTTCTAACTTAAATGTTTGATGAGTTTCCAGCCTCATCGGTTGATTTTTAGTTACGACTTCTCGGTAAACGTTTGCCAGTTCGGGACAGAGTTTGAGCTTGCCTAAAAGTTCTCGCAAGTGATTAATAAAGGGACTTTCTTCAGTAGGTGAAATTTCCAAAAGCTTAGTCAGAGAAGATTGAGGTGTTTGCAGGTAAGCAAAAGCAGTTTGCACCAGATAAGGATAACCACCAAACATTAGCATAAGTTGTTGAATTTCGTCTGAGCTCAGCCAATTGTGTCGATACTGCCCCGCTAACTGCTGCACTTTTTCCGGGGTAAAATCTGGCAAAGGTACAGTCAACCCAACACCGGCCAAAGGGGATGAGTTGATATCAAGAGAACTGTAAACTTCTGTAGCGTGAACAACAATTAACCGGATTTTTTGCCAGATTGCACTGCGGCGATCATTCCTTTTAGCTGCATCATTCCACGCGCGCAGTAAGCGACAAAAATCAACATTAAAAGTAGCTTCCTCAAAAACCAGGTCTACTTTTTCTAATACCAGTACCAAAGGTTGAGAAAAATGTTTGAATAAATACCTTTCTAAATATTTATTGACGTTATGGTTAATACCTAAAGATTCATCCCAATATTCCACTAATTTATTCTCCAACTCCAGTAAGTCGCCCAGAGTAACACACAACCACTGCAATAATTTCCGGTAATCCCCCAAAACTTCACTATCAGCTTCCTCAAAACTGAGGAGTGCAGTTTTGTAACCTTCTTGCGACGCGCGATCGAGAATTTTATCCACCAGTAAAGTCTTGCCCATTTTTTGAGGAGCTTTAATCCGAATGAGCGCTCCCTTTTCTAAAATTTTATCATAACATTTATCTTCGCAATGGCGCTCTACATAGTAGAATTTAACTTGTTCTGGATTGTCAGGGTAACTTTCACAACTTGCTTTTGATTTATCGCTAACTAATTCAGGTTTATACTGGACAAATAGCGGGTTTAATTCATCACGCTGTCGGCAACGTTCGCCCTCTTCATTTTTAAAACCAAATAATTTGCAGATATTTGAAATATGGTGTCTGACACTTGATTCTGTGATGTATAAAGATTTACCGATATCTTCGTCTGACTTCCCTTGCAAAAACAGCTTTAGTACCTCATGCTGTTTGGGTGTTAGCCCTGTTGGATAAATGGTGTCAAACTCTTTTTGATTCATGCTCCGCATACCTGCCTTAACACTTTACCTACCACTCTTACTAATTTACCACAGGTGTCAGCTTCAGCCCCGATAGTCAGTTTAATTTCACAAATTTACAAACACCAGCTAATTTGTGAATATTTTTTCACAAACCGTTCAACTCAATTGTGAACAAATCGGATCAGTCCCAGGCAATTGACAACTTTGTCTATTTTATTTGCCAATAAAATAATAGTAAGAAAGTGAGTTTATTATCGAAATTGTAGACATTGGAATTAACTAAATGAAAAACTTAAACCTGCTACCCCAGAAGAAGAATACATCAGCTAAAAAGGTAAATCAAGTGAAAAAATCTGACAACTCCAACATCAAGTGGTGGATCGAGAAAGTTGTAGTACCGATCGCGATCGCCCTAATTCCGTTAGCAACAACGTACATCACCACTCAAAATACCCAACAACCGCCCAATCCCGCGATCAATCACAGGACTCCACCCTCACCATAACATCGAATGCGATCGCCCTTGTTAAGCTATTTGCAACTGCACATTCTGCAACTTGCAAATAGTTTTCAAGACTTGCACCAACAAGAGCGATCGCTCTCGGTCAATCAAATTCAATTCCGGTAAAATCTGATAAGTGCAAGGATTGCCCCGCGTCAGATACACAAACTGATAGTTACGTCCATTCGTCGTCAATCCCCAAACAGACGATTGCTGCTGCAAACTTTTATAAGCATAAGTCAGCAATTGCGGCAAACCGGCCCAAGGATCGATCGCACTATTTTTCGCCTCGACTACCAAAATCCAAAACTGTGCAGCCGCGAGCTCTGCATCCTGCTGATTTACCGCTAAAATATCCAAGCGCCCTTTAATTAAAGTATCCCCATCCTCAACCTCGATCGGGATGCTATCTTCCATTGTCAGCAGGATCGGAATATCAAAAAATCCTGCTAATCTCATTAACGGTGAAAGCACTAAAAATTTAACGAGTTCTTCTGAAACTTTTCCGGCGGATAAGTAGCGTCTAAAGTCAGTTCTAATTTTTAATATTTCCTGCTGTTCTAATTCTGACAGCGGTTCCAAAGAGAAAAAATCGGTGAAGGCGTCTCCTTCTCGCTCTTCCAATTTGAGAAGGTGGCAAACGTCATTTAGCGAAAGTTGGCTTGCTTCTAAATTTTGCGTCCTAGCTTTTGTGCGATCGGCTGATCCAGTAAACTATATTATAGAGGCATTATAATAAGAGTGAAACCCGTTTTATTTATTTTTATTAACCTCAAAAAAACACATCAAACCATCTTCTGTTCAGGTATTATAATATTATCAACCCTTATCCTAACCACCAAGCTATGCAACTAGAAGACTACTTCAACTTCCTGAGACCTGACGATATTCGGATCAAAGGTTCCCGTATTGGCATCGAAACCATTCTTTATGAGTACCTGTTTCGCGCTCGAACTCCCGAAGAAATTGCCAACATTTATACATCCCTCACCCTCGAACAGGTTTATGCGACAATTTTGTACTACTTGCACAACAAAGAAGCAGTCGGTAAATACATAACCGAATGGGTGGAATGGGGCGAAAAAATGCGAGAAGAACAACGTCGCAATCCTCGTCCAGTATATGAAAAAATCCGCAAACTGAGAGCAGAAAGAGATGCAAGGAGAAAGGCTGATGCCAATCCAGTATCTCTTTGATGAAAATGTCGATCCTGCGTATGTCAACCAAATTCGCAGACGCAATCCCGATCTGGTTGTTCTAGCAGTGGGAGAACTAACAGCACCTTCCAAAGGCACTCTCGATCCAGAAATTCTTATATGGTGTGAAATTCACAATTTCATTCTTGTTACCAACAACCGTCGCTCTATGCCAGTTCATTTAACAGATCATCTAGAGCTGAACCGCCATATCCCCGGAATATTTATCCTGAATTCCAAGATGAGTATTGGTCAAAATATTGATGAACTGATTTTGATTTATCAAGGCTCGTTGGATGATGAGTACCAAGATAAAATTGAGCATTTACCGCTACCATAATTTCTAATACAGTCCCAACACTTACAAAATTCCCCCAAGTCTTAAGGAAAATAAACATACTTTTGCCCCAACTTATGCAAACAATAGTTACAAAGACTAACCGAAGCTAAAGTTAAGAACGATGTCACAAGATACCATCGAATCAATTCTGCAAGAAAAACGGCTATTTCAGCCGTCCGCTGAATTCTCCGAAAAAGCTCACATCAAAAGCCTAGAAGAGTACCAAGCCCTCTACGACAAAGCCAAAGCTGACCCCCAAGCATTCTGGGCAGAACTCGCTGCCCAAGAATTGCACTGGTTCCAAAACTGGGATACAGTGCTCGACTGGCAGCCGCCTTTTGCTAAATGGTTTGTCAACGGTAAAATTAATATTTCTTACAATTGTCTCGATCGCCACTTAACCACTTGGCGCAAAAATAAAGCCGCCCTGATTTGGGAAGGGGAACCCGGAGACTCCCGCACCCTCACCTACGCGCAACTCCACCGGGAAGTCTGCCAAATGGCGAACGTCATCAAAGAATTGGGAGTTCAAAAGGGCGATCGCGTCGGCATTTATATGCCCATGATTCCCGAAGCTGCGATCGCCATGCTAGCCTGCGCCAGAATCGGTGCCGTACACAGTGTTGTTTTTGGGGGATTTAGTGCAGAAGCTTTGCGCGATCGACTCAACGACGGCCAAGGAAAACTCGTCATCACCGCCGACGGAGGCTTCCGCAAAGATACCGCCGTCGGGCTCAAAACACAAGTAGACAAAGCACTAGCAAATAATGCCGTACCCAGCGTTACCAACGTTCTGGTAGTTCAGCGCACCAAACAGCAAATTGACATGGAACCGGGGCGCGATCTTTGGTGGCATGAATTGCAAAAAGGTGCATCCGCTGACTGTCCGGCCGAACCGATGGATAGCGAAGATTTGCTGTTCATTCTTTACACTTCTGGAAGTACCGGAAAACCCAAAGGAGTCGTCCATACAACCGGTGGTTATAACCTTTATACCCACATGACAACCAAGTGGATATTCGACCTCCAAGATACCGATGTTTACTGGTGTACTGCTGATGTCGGCTGGATTACGGGACACAGTTACATAGTCTACGGGCCGCTGTCCAACGGTGCGACAACTTTAATGTATGAAGGTGCTCCTCGCCCTTCTAATCCCGGCTGTTTTTGGGATGTAATTGAAAAATACGGCGTCACAGTTTTCTACACGGCACCCACCGCAATTCGCACCTTTATGAAAATGGGTGAACAATTGCCAAATGCCAGAGATTTGTCATCTTTACGATTGTTAGGAACCGTCGGCGAACCGATTAATCCTGAAGCTTGGATGTGGTATCAGCGCGTAATTGGCAACTCGAATTGTCCGATCGTCGATACTTGGTGGCAAACAGAAACCGGGGGAATTATGATTACCGCTTTGCCCGGTGCAATTCCTACAAAACCCGGTTCTGCAACCCTACCGTTCCCCGGAATTGTGGTCGATGTTGTTGACCAAGATGGCGAACCAGTAACTAACGAAAGTGGCGGTTATTTAGTGGTGAAACATCCTTGGCCGGGAATGATGCGGACGCTTTACAACGATCCCGATCGCTTCCGCCGCACCTATTGGGAATATTTGCACCCGAAAGATGGCGAATTCGTGTACTTTGCAGGGGACGGCGCGCACAAGGACAAAGACGGTTATTTCTGGGTAATGGGCCGCGTTGACGATGTAATTAATGTGGCCGGTCACCGACTCGGCACAATGGAAGTCGAGTCAGCTTTGGTATCGCATCCAGCCGTGGCGGAAGCTGCGGTTGTTGGTAAACCCGATGAGATTAAAGGTGAGGACATTGTGGCTTTTGTCACGCTGGACAACTCGCAGCAACCTAGCGATGAATTGGCTAAGGAATTGAAGCAGCACGTTGTTAAGGAAATTGGGGCGATCGCCCGTCCAGGCGAAATTCGATTTACTGATGCTTTGCCGAAAACGCGAAGCGGCAAAATTATGCGTCGGTTGCTGCGTTCTTTAGCTGCGGGAGAAGAGGTTTCTGGGGATACTTCGACTTTGGAAGACCGGACGGTTTTGGATAAGTTGCGCGGCGGTTCTTAGGGGTATTTTGTAACCGCAGATTTTAGCAGATTAACGCGGATGAACGCAGATGAAATTCCCATCAGCTCATCTGCATTTATCTGCGTTTATCTGCGGTTTAAGTGTTAATTGGTTTATTTACCGCGCCACAAATGAACCGCATCGGGGTTAATTTCCGCTCTTACTTGCAGCCACTCGTCTAACAAGTAGTCATCATCGACTGCTTCTGAATGCTGTTCGTCTTTGAGAATTGCCAAGACGTGAACTCCAGACGGATAGTTGACATGACGAATTTCTGGGTCATATCCCAAGTCTTGAATTTTTGCCAAAACGCGATCGACAGCACCGGTAACAGTAAGATCGACGGCAAGAATAATTTGACCGAGTTTAGCACCCGGTTTTACACATTCTAGAACAGCCATAATTCTTTCTCCTTATGCTATCTTAGATATTTTTACTGTAGCAATGAATTATTTGGCTCATCTATTCTTATCAGAAGGCACGCCAGAATCCCTGATTGGCAACCTCTTAGGAGATTTTGTCAAAGGTTCTGCCGTCAACCTTTATTCCGAGGAAATTAGAAAAGGCATCGATTTGCACCGCAAAGTAGATAGCTACACGGACTCTCACCCAATAGTGCGATCGAGTAAAAGCCTTGTTTCTTCCCACAGACGAAGGTTTGCTGGAGTTTTGATTGACGTGTTTTACGACCACTTCTTAGCTAAAAATTGGCTAGAGTATTCAGAAATTCCGCTCCGGGATTTTTCTCAGGATGTCTATAAAATCCTGCAAGACAACCGCGATATATTACCTGACTCTCTCCAGCGGGTGTTGCCCACAATAATTGCCCGCGACTTGCTTTCATCTTATCAGGAAATTGCCGAAATCGGCATCACTCTTACAAGAATGTCGGCGCGCCTCAAACGGACAAATAACTTGGCAAGCGGCATAGAAGATTTGACAGCTAACTATCAACGCTTAGAATCGGATTTTCGGGATTTTTTTCCTGATTTGATAAAATACGCGACTGTTGGCAAATTTTAATATAAAAAACAAAAATTCTTGTTGCTAGTGATAACGAACTCGTGTATAATCCAAGCGATACCTGCATGAAATCTCAAATGCAAAAGGGTTCAAAATATGGCAACCAGAATTCCGAACCTGCAAATAACTAAAGTAGTTGATGGCGACAGCATCAAAATTTATCTCAACGGCAAAACCGAGTCTCTGCGCCTGATTTGCGTCGATACAGAAGAAAGTCATTCGGGAGGCTCCAAACCTGTAACTGCGGCGGGGAAAGCAGCTTCAGAAATGGCTAAAAAATACTTCGCCACAGCAGATGGCGGACTTGCTCAAATTGACATAGAATTTGATACAGACGATTCGGTTGAAGTGGCTCTACAAAAACACCGCGACAACTACGGGCGTCTCCTCTGTTACGTACATAAAGACGCAGAAAATTACAATCTTAAACTGATTGAAGAAGGCTGGAGTCCCTACTTCGTCAAATACGGGCGCTCCAGATTGTATCACCGCCAAATGACTGAGGCAGAATCGGCAGCAAAAGCTTACAATCTGATGATTTGGAATCCGATTATCAATGCCAAGATTCCCTCTCGCAATTATGCTAATTTACTGCCTTGGTGGTCGATGCGCGCCTCAATTGTTGAAGAGTTTCGGTTGTCGGAAGCAACGGCAGGAGCGCTTTCTTTGAGGTTGCACTACCCGAAAATATTAGCGGCTTCTGAGAGAGCTAAATCTATTACTATTTTCTGCGATTTGCAGGCGGGAATTACTAAATGGATTGGCGGGAGCGCTCTAATTTATGCTGGTTCAGTGTATCATAAACTAGATTTGTGGATACCAGATGCTAAAACTGATGAAAGAGCACCCTTGAAGCGGCTAATCGAGAAGCGTTATGCGGGCCTGGGACGGGGATATGTGTATGTCAGTGGAAAGGTAGAACAGTACAAAGGGAAGCCTCAAATTGTTTTGAGGGATATCAAACAACTTTCGGATTTTCCCCGATAATATTTTTTAAACCAGACTTTATTTCATCTTTTTTATGGGTTCTAATCTTCTTCGGAAGTACGATAGCACAAATAGAGGGCGATGCTAAAAAACGATCGCCATCTATTCAGCCATGATATTCTTTTGTCCAGAGGTCCAGGAAAATTTATTGCTGCATAGAAGGAGTCGTGAAAAATCTACATCCTAATGGATTTGTGCGTGCAGATTGATTTTGAGGAGTGGTTATAGGAGGACTAGAGGTAGAAGGTGTGCTATTCAATTCTGAGACGGTAAAAGATTTAGAAATGTTAGGATTTTTCCAGAGAGGACTGGCAGAAGTGTTAGCAAGATTTGGTGATTCGGTAATTGTAATCTCCTGTGTTGCATTGACACTTGTCTGCGATCTGACAGTGGTTTGTGCCTGACACGGATAGGCAGTCATAGCAGAAATTACAGCCAAGCTCAGAAACCCAAAATAGCCCGTTGATTTAATCATATTTATCTAAACCTAAACTTAAGAACTATTAGTAATGCTCCTAATAATAGATTAAGTTAGGAAAACTTATGTTTCAAGCGTGTTTATGCGTATTTTTTTAAACTAAATAATTAGGTATTTGTATGTAGGAAAAAAAGATAAAAACGGG
The DNA here is from genome assembly GCF_036701115.1 of Microcoleus sp. Pol1C5. Lineage (NCBI taxonomy): Bacteria > Bacillati > Cyanobacteriota > Cyanophyceae > Oscillatoriales > Microcoleaceae > Microcoleus > Microcoleus sp. Pol1C5. The sequence continues at coordinate 77,507 of NZ_JAUBQE010000022.1, forward strand.
GAAATTACTACTAAATGTAAAGTTGCAGTAAAGATAGCGGGTTTTTACTGATAAAAAATCTTAGGAAATCCCGCGAGGGTTTTAATCACTGTCTGTTTACCGAAGAACACCTTTCTCGCTTAACAGGCAGGAGGTCTGGGGAGCATCTTAATGAAAGCAGCCAAGCTAGAAATCTAAGTTTTGATTGAGGCAGGAGGCAGGAGGCAGAAGGAAAGACGCAGAAGGAAGGGCCAGAAGAAGTATTTTTACAAGGCGTTGCTGATTTATGGTATAAACGCTAAATATGCCAGTCAGAGAAACCATTACCCACAAAGCTTTGGGATTTGAAAGTTATTTTTTCATACCCTGATTAAGCAACGCCTTTTACAAATATGAGATGCTGCCGGAGGCCTGTTCCACAAAATTAAGTTTTCTTGTGGGCCGTTCCTCCGGGCCGAGTTCACCAAAATGGTTTGCAATTGGCGATCGATCTACTAAACCCGGCCCCACAGGATTAAACTCTTAAAAGGAGAATGAAGTTCTCAGTACACCAACTGAGATCGGGTCGCTATCGGGAGTGTGACCGGGTTGAAAAATCAAGATCAATCCAGGGGTGACGCTGATATTATCATTCACCTGCCAGCGGTAGAATACCTCTACATGAGTAGTGGTTCCGGGTTGCCCGCCCGATCGCCCTAAACCCGTATCTAAAAAATCAGGAACGTTATTGCCTGTAGGTAAATTGCTGCTGACAATTTTAGGAGGTTGCCCGATATAAATTCCTCCTAAATTTCCGGTTTTAAACAAATCGGGAAAATTTACAAAAACCATATAATTTGTAGTGGCTACCGTACCAGATTTACCAGGAATGCGAGAATTAGTATAACCACCCCAACCTCCCAGAGAAACTCGCGATGAAATGCGCCAATTTAAACTTGCTCCCACTGCATTTGTTTGCAAAGGTTCGGAGTTATTTGTGCTAGGATTGATAGCAGTCAATTGGCTATCCCCTGCCAAACTAATCAGATTACCGTCCGGCGAATAATCGTTAACATAATAGACAGTAACATCAACTGGATCTGCTGGTGTAAGAGTTAGTTGTACACCCAATGTATTGTGTCCTTTAGACCCGTTAGAACTGACAAAAAATCCAGAAATGTTAGTTGAATAAACTGCTTGCAAACTGGCTCTATTCGCAAATTGCCAGTCAATGCCGATGCCGCCTAAACCTAAACCAGTGTTCAAAATTGGGTTTCTTTGGGCGAACGCAGAAAGGGGACCGGAAGCTGCACTTTCGGCCCGATTTGGCCCTCGAAAAGCGGTAATCATGTTAACTCCTGCTGTTCCTGCAAACACTGCCAATTTGTCGCCGACCAGAAAGCGGTAGTTGAGGTCGCTAACAGTTAATCCAGAAGTTTCGGCTAAATTATAAGCAACGTTTACGTCTTCGGTTAATTGTGGTGAATTGCTTCCGTTCTGGTTGTAAAAACCGATCAATAAGTTACTACGAGGACTAAATTGAGTGGTTAAGTAGAATTGATTTAGGTTAATGATGTTGACATTTGTACCGGGGTCCTTGGTATCTCTTTTGCCGTCTCTGGGAGTCCGATCCGCACGGTTGGGCGTGCGCCCTTGTATTCCAAAAATTGTGAATCCCGACAGCTTAGTTGTGGTCGAAAATTGATTGGCTTCTAGTTCGCTCGTTCGCGCTTCTAGCACATCCACTCGACCTCGGATTGTGGCAATTTCGGCGGCAAATTCTTCTTGCAATTTTTGCAGTTTTATTAAGTCGTCTCGCTTAGCTAGACTTTCAGTTGATTTGGCGATGGACTCGCGGATTGTATCTAAACAAGCATTGACTCCGGCTGCAAATTCATAGCGTGTTATAGCGCGGTTTCCGCGATAGGTTCCGTCGGGGTATCCAGCTATGCAGCCGTATTTCTCTACCAAGGATTGCAGTGCTTGAAATGCCCAGTCTGTGGGCTGTACGTCGCTGAGTTGGGAAACTAATGTAACTTGTTCTAATGAGTTTTCAGCAGGGTAAACTAATGGGGGATTTTCTAATTTATTTTCTTCCACTAATGCGGGTATGGGCACGGGCTGCGTTTCGCTGGCTTCGGATACGTGAGTTTCTATCTCACTCGCGATAGGTACGGGTGGCTGCAATGTGGGGTTTATCGGTGAAGTTTCATCTACATTGTCAGATTTTTCGAGTAATTGCCGATCGAGATTAGGATCGAAATTATCCGCTAGATTATTGGTCGGTGCGGGTAATTGATACCATTCATTAACTGGATATTCCGAATTTGCACTATTTGCTGTTGTTTCAGGATCAGTCGTTTCTGGTAAGGCTGGAATGCTGAATAATGCCTGCAATCCGAATCCTAGTATTAAGCTGCTAAGGATTTTCCAAATTTGTCGATCGCACTTATGATTTTTCATGTTATTTATACTTTGTGAGCAAAAAGCTAAAAAAGTGAGAAAAAGCGTTATTTCCTACGGAATAGCTACGCTTCACGCACTATTCGAGATGAAGGGCGATCGTAAATTGCATTCCTTCTCCCAAAACCGACGAACAAGTCAAACTGCCACCCTCGCTTTCTTCCAGTATGTGACGGCTGATTGACAATCCGGTTCCCGTTTTTTTTAACAGCTTTTGTAATGAATGAAGAGTCAAAAATATGTGATATTTTTGACTCAAACCTTCCTCTGCTATTGTCTTTTAGTTTAATCAAAACCTATCGATATCAACCCCAAAAAAGTAGTAACACTAATAATAGAGACTGGCCTATAATCGATAAAAATCCATTTTTGTGGTTTTTGTTATCACTTAATTGTTTTAACAACTATAAAACTATATAAACAGATAAGTTAGTTATTTTTGAAATTTTGAGTAAATTAATATTTTTTTATTTTGGGAATTTGCGAACGGTTATTATTTCCCTTCACACGAGGTCACAAAATAATCAAAATTATATCGTTTTTTCCATGGCGCTAATACTTTATCCTCGCTGTATGCACGTAAAAGGTGCGGAGCGAGTGAGCGTGTAACATCGTTCCGACAGAAACACAATCGATTGTTTTAGCTTGCCAACTTTTTAAGTTCAGTATCATTACCGTTGACCCAGCCCAAATATTAAGTGTATTTAACTTATTTAACCCGTTAATACTATAATATTATCACCGCAAATCTGTAGCTGCCAATAGCTGCGCGATCGATCCACACTCCAGAGACTTAAAAGCTATGTGCCAATTACTGGGAATGAACTGCAATGTTCCGACAGATATTTGCTTTTCTTTTGAGGGTTTTTCTGCAAGGGGGGGCAAAACAGATGTTCATCAAGACGGTTGGGGAATTGCTTTCTTTGAAGGTTTAGGATGTCGCCTTTTTATAGACTCTAAACCTGCGATTGCTTCTCCGGTTGCAGAAGTAGTGCGTCGCTATCCCATTCATTCCACTAACGTCATTGCTCATATCCGCAAAGCTACCCAAGGCGAAATTGCTCTGGAAAACTGCCACCCTTTTATTCGGGAACTTTGGGGACGTTATTGGGTGTTTGCTCACAACGGAAATCTCGAAAATTTTTATCCAGAATGTGCCGGAGTTTACAAACCGGTTGGCAAAACTGACAGCGAAAAAGCATTCTGTTTGATATTAGAAAAGCTGCGCTCCACTTTTCCTCAAAGTAAGCCTGCTTTAGCGGAAATTTACCCGGTACTGGAGGAAATTACTAAAACTTTGGCAGAACACGGAATTTTTAATTATTTACTTTCCGATGGAGAACACTTGTTTACCCACTGTTCTACTAATCTGCATTATATTGTGCGACAAGCACCTTTTGCTAGCGCTCACTCGATCGACGAAGATGTAACAGTCGATTTTCGGGAGTTGACCAACGAGGACGATCGCGTGGCTGTTATTGCCACTTTTCCGCTGACAGATAACGAAGTTTGGACGCAAATTCTGCCGGGAGAATTGCTGGTATTTCAGGATGGTTTGCCGCTCAATTTTGCGCGGCTGGAGTCCTGTTAACGGGACTTAAACAAATTTAAAGCCTAAACAAAGCCATAACCTGCTGTGTGTGACGCACGTCACCATTATCTTGCAGCTAACGGACAAATCGATAAGATATAGTTGTTAAGCTGACCAGGCAGAGCATAAAGGTTTTCACAGGTTTGTTCCTCCAACACCTTCTCCATCCTCCTGTTAACTGTTGGCAAATAATCAAACGGCTCTTTCGTACTTCCTATGCTAAAAGTGAGTGATAGGAAAACTCTCTTAACCCTGACTATGGAGGACTACCAATTATCGCATTGGGAAACTGACAGAGTATTTCACGTTTCCTTTCGGTCAAGCTTATTCTGAATGATTTGTATAAGATGGAATGCAAAATGCGATCGTGAGATTGAGCTGGATGCGATCGGCTCCTGGGGTAGGAAGTGAAGAAGTGCGATCGCTACACTGGCCAAATCTTGTTCTAAGGATCGTTGGCTGGAGCAATATCAACTGCAATCACCGTAGCATAGGGATCGAGAGCTTGTTCAGGCACTTGAATCGTTAACTCCCCAAGAGGATCGGCACTTAACATAGAATCGACAATGGCACAGCGAGTTGAGTGTTCCAATAACTGCCCTCCAGCTAGCAGATAAACTGCTTGAATCCGTTTAATGGGTACACCTCTTACTGTTACTGAGTCGTAGGGCTTCATCAGCAAGAATAAGTAAAAGCGATTGCCCCGCCGAGTTGAAGGGCCGTAGAATTGCCAAGGTTCGAGTCCCGGCTGTGTTCCTACGATGCTCTGGGCATGGACAGCCATCCATTCTTCTACGGATTGCAACAATTCCAATTGTTCAGATTGAATCTGCCCATTGCCCGTGGGACTGACATTCAACAGCAGATTGCCACCTTTACCTGCAACTTCACAGAGGGTATGAATAAGTTGGCGAGCTGACTTGAATTGGGTGTCCTTCGGGTTGTAACCCCAGCTTTCATTCAGAGTTAGGCAAGCTTCCCAAGTGCGCGGAGGCGGTTGGGGGGGAATGAATTGCTCGCAGGTATCGAAGTCTCCAAATCCAGGGAGGCGATCGTTGATTAGCAAATGCGGTTGCAGCGATCGAATCATTTCATGTAGCTGTTTAGCTTGCCATTGTTCTGGTTTTCGTTCCCAACCGCCATCAAACCAAAGCAAGTCAATCTTTCGGTAGTTGCTCAACAATTCTTTGACTTGAGCGAACATAAATTCAAGGTAGCGCTCCCACTGAGAAGTCGTCGGCTGTCTGAATTTCCCAAACTGATACGGTTTATCGGCTTCTGTAAAAGCTGGGTAGTCAGGGTAATGCCAATCAATCAAGGAAAAATACAACCCAATTCGCAAACCCTCCGCCCGCATCGCATCCACAAATTCTCGGACAATATCTTTTTTGTACGGCGCATACTCGATAGAAAAGTCGGATTGCTGGGTATGAAATAAGGAAAATCCATCATGATGTTTAGCCGTCAAAATCACATACTGCATCCCCAAGCGTTTCGCTAAATGCGCCCAAGTTTGAGGGTTGTATTCAGTCGGATTGAAAGTTTGGGCGGTGCGGTGATAATCCGCTACCGGGACATCTTGGCAGTAAGGCAGGCTAAAGACGCCTCCCACCAATGGCCAAGATACTTCGTACCCACACTGGCTGCTATGACTCCAATGAACAAACATTCCCAATCGTGCTGTCTCAAACCACTTGTTTTCTTCAGTCATGGGTTCACCCTGAAATATAGGGGGTATTGCTGAAAGAGTAATGTTTACTCTCAGGTAAAATGAATAAGCTAGAGTATACTTCTTTGTCGAATTCGGCTGAAATGAACTGCCCCAAATGTAACGCCACAGAGGTTTCTAACAATGGTCATCGTTGGAAACTGACGGAGTATTTTGTGTTTCCCAATGTCAAGCTTATGCGGAATGATTTGTACGGGTCTGATTCCATTGAGGTTGGTAATCAAACAACCACTTGAACTGCAAGTCAGCCAACCTTGTAGGAGTGAGCTTGTAAATGTAGTTCCGCAACAAACATCCGATCGCCGTATCCGCCTGCCCCAATTTCCCTATTTGTCTAGAACTATTGAATACACGAGTAACTCGTTGAGTGCGACTGGCTTCAAACTGCCGCAAAACAGAAGGAACAGTATCACCACCACCTTGGCTAGTCAAGAGCAGTTTCGCTAGTTCAAAGGAGTCTTCCACCGCCATACAACCCCCTTGACCGATATTCGGTTGAACTGGGTGCGCGGCATCCCCGATTAAGGTAACTCGCCCTTGCCCCCATTGGGTTCCGAGCGGTAGCCGATCGACAATATCATCTCGGTAAATCTTCTCCCCGTCGAGAGTTTCGATGATAGCTGGTACTGGGTCAGCATAGCCTTTAAACAGGGAGCGCAAGGCATTCAAGGAACCGCCCAGCGCATCGTCATTACCGCCCGCTGGGGTGTTGTTGAAAGCATAGAAAGCAAACCGACCGCCACCGACATCGAAGTAGCCAAAACGAGTGCCCTGACCCCAGAATTCGGCCCAACTGTATTGTGAATCGAGTGGTAAGCCAGAGCCATCAAAGTAGCCTCTCCAGCAGCAAGTCCCACTGTACACAGGCTCCTCTAACCGCTCATTACCATTCAGCCTAGCCCGTACCTTGGAGTAAAGACCATCAGCCCCTACTAAGATGTCACCCTCAGCAGTGTGACCATCAGAGAAAAAGACCCGAATGCCGTTGCCCGTGTCCTCAAATTTATCAAAAGCAAGACCAGTCCGCACCGTTCCCTCTGGCAAGGCTTCCAATAAAATCTGCTGCAGTTCAGGTCGCAGGAGGCAGACACCCAAGTCATCTTCGCCTATGAATTGAGGAGCGTTAATGTAGAGGGGTTTCCCTTTTTGGTCAAAAAACCCACCTTTGAGGATCTTGCCTCCCTGCTGGTAAAAACGCTGGTAAATCTGCCCTGATTGCAAGAGCTTGTAGACGCGCAAAGCATTGCGTTGGATGAATATCCCTCCGGGCCCTGAGAGCATAACATCCAGACCGCGCTTCTCGTATAGTTCAACTGCAATGCCCACATCAAGACAGGCACGGGCTAGGGTCAGACCGCCAATTCCACCGCCGATGATAATTACCTTTGATACTGAAGTCATATTATTGAGTGAGCTGTACAGCATGAAAAAATTTAGGAACTTGGCTGGTGATTTGGCTGAACCTCTCCAAAAAAATTTCTAAATTTACCTGGAGATTAACTTTATGTTCCTCAATCTCGCTCATCTGCGCCTTTCTTAACTTGATTGTGCAGAGCCAACAAATATCAACACTATAAATGCTAAATTAACGATTCGCTTTGGTCAAACAGTTTTACAGGCGATCGCGTGATGGTCTAGCGGGGAATGAAGTCCCACTGTTGCCAACCACCGACAACAGCAAATCCTTCGGAGAAGAAATTCACATCCAGGTATTGGGGTCGGACAGCCCACCGACCTCGGCGGTCAATAAATCGCCAATTGGCAGAGAATCCTTGAGGATCAAAACTAACGTATGCAGCGGCTAACCCAGAGAGTAGTTACTGATTTGGTTGCTGCCTAGCTTCCGACTGTCCCCGAACTGACAACAGAGGGATTAATTCGGTTGAACAGCCGCTAGAATTTGTCCGGCTGTCACCGTTTGCCCCTTTTCACAAAACAACTGGGCAACAGTGCCGGCAACATCAGCAGTAATAGCAATTTCCATTTTCATCGCTTCTAAAATTAACAGGCGATCGCCCTCAGCAACCGCATCTCCAACATTAACCAGCACCTGCCAAACATTTGCCGAAACGTGAGCGACAACTGCCTCACTACCGATCGGCAAAGTAACCTCCGCCGCTGTTTCAGAAGCGACATCCGCCGAGGATTCTGCTGCAGATTCAGCTTCAAATTCCCCGGATGCGGCCCAGCGATCGCGCTCTGCATTAAATGCGGCCTGCTGCTGCGCTTTAAATTCAGCCGCACTATTAGCAATAGAATCCAAAAACTCATTGTATTCTCTCAAATTAAAAGTGATTTCCTCAACCTTTAATTTAAACTTCCCTTCGATAAATGCTTCCCGACAGCGGTGCAATTCCTCATGAGAAACCGGATAAAATCGGATTTGGTCAAAAAAGCGCAAAAGCCAAGGTTTACCAGACTCGAAATCCGCCGTTTGTTTGAACCGATTCCACATTTGCACCGTGCGGCCGACAAATTGATAACCTCCGGGCCCTTCCATCCCGTAAACGCACAAATACGCGCCGCCAATGCCAACTGCATTTTCAGGAGTCCAAGTGCGGGCGGGATTGTATTTAGTAGTAACCAAACGGTGGCGCGGATCGAGGGGAGTTGCGACGGGCGCACCTAAATAAACGTCTCCCAAACCCATCACTAAATAGCTAGCATTAAATACAATTTCTCTGACTTGTTCGATGCTGTCAAGCCCGTTTATGCGGCGAATAAATTCAATATTGCTGGGACACCAAGGTGCATCCGATCGCACAGACTGCATATATTTTTCAATGGCCAACAGCGTCGATTCATCTTCCCAAGATAAAGGCAAGTGCACAATTCGCGCCGGCACTTCCAAATCCTCGATCGCCGGAAGTTCCGCCTCCGCCGCTATCAGCGCCTGCATTAGCTGCTGTTGCGAAATCTGGCGGCTGTCAAAATGAATTTGCAGCGATCGCATTCCCGGCACTAATTCGATAACACCAGGCAACGGATTTGCTTTCAACTGTTCCATCAATGCGTGCGCCCGAAAACGCAAATTTAAATCCAGCACCAACGGGCCGTATTCAACTAGAATATATTTATCCCCAGCTTGACGGTAAGTAACAGCAACCTGTTCCGGAGACTCGGGAATTTCGTGCAAAATAGGAGAAGCGGAAACTGCGGGCAATTCCTCCGCATTTTTCTCAAAAACAGGCAAACTAAAAGTAGCAATTTGCCTATTTTGTGCTAATTCCCGCTGCAAAGCTTCAGCAAAACTCAAACAGTGAAAGCGAATGCTGTCCCCCGGTTTCAGTTGCCCGATTTTCCACAATTCCGACTGCACAATAGTAGCAGGACACACAAAACCTCCCAAACTCGGGCCGTCAAGACCGAGAATTACAGGCATATCCCCCGTAAAATCGATCGTGCCGATCGCGTAAGCATTATCGTGAATGTTAGACGGGTGCAAACCCGCTTCTCCTCCGTCTTGACGGGCCCAGGCGGGCTTCGGGCCGATCAGCCGAATGCCCGTCCGCGTCGAGTTGTAATGTACTTGCCATTCTGTGGAGAAAAACATTTCGATGTCTGACTCCGTAAAGAAATCCGGCGCGCCGTGAGGGCCGTACAAAACGCCGATTTCCCAATTATTGCTGTAGGTGGGAATTAGTTCCGGAGGCAAAGATATTTCCGCTTCCAGAGTTGCAGTTTGAAGCAGTTTAAGCACATCTCCCGGACGCAGCGTGCGGCCCGCGTGTCCGCCAAATTTGCCCAGTACAAAAGTTGATTTGCTGCCCAAATAATCGGGGACATTAAAGCCGTGCTTTACCGCTAAATAAGTGCGGTAGCCGCCACCTTGAATGCCTTTTAACTTAAGAATGCTGCCCGCTTTGACGGGAACTGCCGTCCAAAACGGCACCGATTCGCCGTTTAGCGTTCCCTTCATAGTTGCACCAGTCAAACTAATAACTGTATCGGCATTAAAGCGCAGAGTTGGGCCTGTCGCTGTGAATTCCAATCCTGCTGTCGATTCGGGATTTCCTACTAAACGATTTGCCGATCGAAATGCCAGATGATCCATCGGCCCAGAAGGCGGCACGCCCACATCCCAATAGCCAATCCGCCCCGGATAATCTTGAATGCTGCTGTAGGTTCCCCCATCCAATACATCGATCGTTAAAGGTGCGTATTCAAAAGAGTTTAAAAAGCGCGTGCTCAGTTCACCTTGGTTGAATCTGGAATCGTCCAAAATCTGGCGGAGGTAATCTAAATTAGTTTCAATTCCCGCTATTTCACTGGCATCTAAAGCAGCTTTGAGTTGAGCGATCGCCTGGGTTCGATTATCCCCGCAAACGATTACTTTGGCTAGCAGCGGATCGTAAAAAGGAGTAACCTCCGTGCCGGTTTCTATCCAACTGTCGCAGCGGACGTTTTCGGGAAACGCAACTTGATTCAGCAACCCGGAACTCGGCTGAAAATTCTTGCCGGCATCTTCCGCATAAATTCGCACCTCAATTGAGTGTCCCTGCGGTCGATAGCGGTACTCTTCCAAGGGGAACAAATCCCCAGAAGCCTGTTTTACCATCCACTCAACCAGGTCGATATTGTTGACAGCTTCAGTAACGCCGTGTTCGACTTGCAAGCGCGTGTTGACTTCCAAAAAATAAAACTGTTTCGCATCGACATCAAAGACAAATTCAACAGTACCGGCTGACTGGTAATTTACCGCTTTTCCCAACCGCACGGCTGCACCGTACAAATGATTTCGCTGTTCGTCGCTAATACCAGGGGCGGGGGTTTCTTCTATTACTTTTTGATTGCGCCGCTGCACCGAACAATCTCGCTCGCCCAAGGCTATGACATTTCCTTTGCCATCTCCAAAAATTTGGACTTCTATGTGTCTGGCTGTTTGAATGTATTTCTCTAAAAAAACGCCGCTTTGTTTAAAATTGCTTTGACTCAAACGCTGTACTTTTTCAAAGGCTTCTGCCAAATCTCGATCGCCAAAACAAGCCTGCAAACCGATGCCGCCGCCGCCTGCGGTACTTTTGAGCATCACCGGATAGCCGATCGCCCCAGCCGCTTTTTCCGCATCCTCTAAACTTGCTAAAAGTTCGCTTCCGGGAGTTAGCGGCACTTGATTTGCAGCGGCTATTTCCCGCGCGGTGTGCTTCAATCCAAAGCAGCGCAACTGACTCGGAGTCGGGCCGATAAATGCAATATTTTCGCTTGCACAAGCTTCGGCAAATTCAGCATTTTCGCTCAAAAAGCCGTAACCCGGATGGATAGCTTGAGCTTTTGTTTGGCGCGCAACTTCGAGAATGCGATCGAACCGCAAATAACTCTCGGCTGCTGCGGCTGCACCGATACAAACGGCTTCGCTGGCGGCGAAAACGTGTTTGGCGTGGGCGTCGGCCTCCGAATATACTGCTACCGAAGCAATTCCGAGGCGATCGAGCGTGCGGATAATTCGGCACGCAATTTCACCGCGATTTGCAATCAACACTTTGTTAAACATTTAGGTAATTGGTTATTGCTAATTGGTTATTGCTAATTGATAATTGATAATTGCTAATGGGCAATCGATTATTCAGTCCTATGCAAGAGGACTTTAGCTATTAGCCAGGGGTTTAAACCCCTGGCGGTTTCTGGCGGGTATGCAGCTACAACCTATACCGCATCCCAAACAATCAACTGAATCGGCGTAGGATTGTAAGCATTGCAAGGATTGTTCATTTGCGGGCAGTTAGAAATAGCAACCAGCGCGTTCATTTCGGCTCGCAAATCAACTGTACTTCCCGGATCGGAGATGCCGTCAACAATTTCAAGCGTGCCATCTTCGCTAACCGGAACATTCATAAAGAAGTTGATATTGCTGACTAAATCTCGCTTGCCCAAACCGTGGGGAAGAATTGCGGCGAGGAAATTTTCAACACAGGCGTGCTGGTATTTTTTATCTAGCCCAAACCGCACCGAATTGCTCTCGCAGCTACAGGCGCCACCGGAGGTATCGTGCCGCCCGCAGGAGTCAGCAATTATGGTCATCATGGCTCGCCCTTCGTTGGAAATGAGTTGGCTGTTTGTAGTGACAAAGATGTTGCCTTGATTGACGATCGTATCGGGGGCGCTGTAGCGTTCGGAAGGGTCATCGGCGTTGTAAACTAAAAAATCTACTGCTTGATTTCCGCCTAAATCTACAATGCGGAGAATCTGTCCTTTTTTGATGACGCGAGACCAGGGATGTCTGGCTGGTAAAACTTCGTTATAAATTGCAGTTTTTGGATCGAGAATTTGTTGGGTAGTTGCAGTCATGGTTCACTTTTTGTGATTGAAGTGCAGAATTTTTTACGACAGATTGATGCGGGCTAGATTGAGTTGTGTAATCGGGGGTTTATTGCACGAACAAAGCATCGGTGTTAGTGAACCCGCGCACGGCTTCCGGGTTGGCGGTGCGGCACAAGTCGTCTGGTGCGGGTGCGGGGGTTTTCACAATCTGAATTTGGATGGGTTTTGGATCGTAAATTGAAGCCGGATGCAGGATGTGGGGGCAGTTAGATATAACGGTCAATACGTTCATTTCGGCTCGCAAATGGATAAAACTACCCGGTTTTTCGCAGCCTTCGCGAAACTCCATCGTGCCGTCTGGTTTGACGGCAATGCGAGTAAATAAGTTGAGGTTGGGCATGATATCTTTTTTGCCCAATCCCCACCGAGTTAGGGCTTTGAGGAAGTTGTCGCGGGAGTTTTTCCAGTCTCCTTCGCCGTATTTTTTGGCATTGCTAACGGCGTTGCTGCATCCTCCTAGCAAATCGTGACAGCCGGAGGTGTCTTGGGTGATAGAAAATAGGATGCGTCCCATGTCTGTGTAGATCGCCATGCCTTGTTTGAGAAAGGCGTTGAATTGAATTTTGGCGGTGTCTGCTGCGTTGAAACGTTCGATCGCATTGTCGGCGTTGTAGCACAGCATGGAAACGCCGCGAGAGCCTTCTAAATCGGTGATTCGCAGGGTGTTACCCCGCTTGATGACCCCCGACCAGTACGCGCCGCCCGGTACGGTTTCTTGCATTAATACGAGGCTTGAATCGATTTCTGAGTTTGTGTCGATCGATGATAGTTGCACCATAAGTTCCTCTTGATGTATTTGGGGGGGTCAGCGAAACCAAACAATAGTATTCTGTAGTGGCAAAACTCACCCTCTCCCAAAGTAATATTTATCTCCACTGATATCTTGCACGATTCTAAAGAACGGGCAAGATGCCCGTTCCACAATAAAATTGAGTTTTGTGGAACGGGCATCTTGCCCGTTCCTAAATAGGTAATTGAAAAGGGTGCAAGATGTTAAGTTTCCACTTACTTAGGTTGGCCGTTGTACTGTTGGCGCGGGTGCAAAAAGTGCAACTACAAACCTATTTCTATTTAAGCAGCCATTGCAACTGCTTCCTGTCCGTGTTTCCGCATTAAATCCATGAGTTCGTCGCGGTAATCGTGGAATTTGGCGTGGCGTTTAACGCTGGGAGTGCGATCGGGCAAATTAATCGACATTTCCTTTCTCACTGTACCTGGACGAGCGCCCAAAGCATAAATCCGATTGGAAAGAAACACCGCTTCTTCGACATCGTGGGTAATCATAAAGATTGTAATCTGAGTGCGGCGCCACAAATCGAGCATAAATTCGTGCATCGATTCTTTAGTGTGGATATCCAATGCGCCGAAAGGTTCATCCATTAATAACACTTTAGGTTCAGAAGCGAGGGCGCGGGCGATCGCCACCCGCTGTTTCATCCCGCCCGACAATTCCTTCGGCAGCGACGAAGCAAACTGCGTCAATCCTACCACATTCAAATAATAGCTCGCTTGTTCGCGCCGCTTTTTCTTGGACACGCCTTGAAGTTTGAGGCCAAACTCGGCATTTTCCTGCACGTTCATCCAAGGATAAAGAGTGTAATGCTGAAATACCATACCTCGATCCGGCCCAGGTGAAACAACTTCTTTGCCATCAATTTTCACTTCCCCTGTTGTCGGCTTGTCCAATCCCGCAATCTGCCTCAACAGAGTTGATTTGCCAGAACCCGATGCGCCTACCGCGCAGATAAATTCGCCTTCCTTAATGCTCATATTGATGTCCTTGAGGACAACTAATTTACCCTTTTTCGTTTCAAAGTTTTTGTGCAGGTTGTTGATTTGCAGAAACATGAGTTTATCCTCTGTATTGTAAGTAAAAAATTGATTTTTTCATTCCCAAAATCGGTAAATTTTAGGACTAAAAACGATATCTTGCCGGGGTTTGAATCTTAGTTTACACCACTGCCTTCTTCCCTCTTCGTTCTTCCTTCTTCCTTCTTACTTCAACATCTGCTTACTGTTTCTGACTTGACCATTTACAAGAAACCCGCAGCAGATATTGAAAAAGCAAGTCAAAAGTCAGTCCGATCGCCCCAATGACAATCAGCCCCACAAAAATTTCATCGGTTCGGAGAAATCGACCTGCGACGCTGATCCGGCGACCTAAGCCTTCGGTGGCGGCAATCAATTCCGAGACGATTACCAATTGCCAAGCCGCAGCTAGGTTGATGCGGCTAGCATCAAGAATTCCCGGCAAAACGTGGGGAAAAATAACTTGAGTTAGGATTTCCCAGCGATTCCCGCCCAACATATAAGTAGCTTCTATCAAGTCTTTGGGAACAAACTTGACCGTATCCATCACCATCAGCGAATTGAAGAAAAAGACGCCGATAAATATCAGCGTTATTTTGGGTTCTTCGCCTATTCCCAAGTAGAGAATTAATAGGGGAATGAACGCTGGTGCGGGCATATATCGCATCAAGCCGAACATGGGTTCCAGCAAGGCGCGAATACTGGGAAAACTGCCCATCAGCACGCCAATTGGTATGGAAAAAACCAAGGCGAACAGAAAGCCCACTCCCACCCGCCACAAACTCGCTACCGTGTCTTTTAAAAGTTCGCGAGTGTTCCACAGCCGACCAAATGCCTCTACAACTTTGCCGGGTGAAGGCAAAAATTTGGGGTCTACGTTGGCGAAGGTTGTTACTAGCCACCATAGCAGCAGCGGCAGTGCGATCGATGTTACCGTTAACCCAATATTGAGGGGTTGTGGTATCTCTTCCGCAATCCGCCAGAAAACGGTGGGATTTAGGCTTTTTTGCTTGAGGTGGGATTGGATCGATCGCGGATCGGGATTTGGTGGCATGATTTAATTGCAGAACAGTTGAACGAGTAATTGAAGTAGCTTTTGGCGATTATAAAAAGTATTTTTTTTTAGGTTTCTTGTGTCTGCACAAGCGTAAATTATGCCTTTTAGCTTTTACCTTCTGCATAAGCTTTGATAAAGCGATCGTCAAATAATGTACTGATATCTGGTTGGGTTTTGGCTAAATTTACATCGACGAGGAATTTCGTCATTTCTGCCGCGGCAAACTGCAATGATGTCATGTCATTTCCCGGTTGAAAGGCTTTCAAGTTTTCCTCAATCGTAAATATCTTAGTGCCATTTTCATATTCTTTGTATTCCTCAACGCTAACTCCGGCGCGGTTGGCTAGAATTTCGTAAGATTTCTCTTTATTTGCTTTCATGTATTCCAACGTTGCAAACCATGAGTTGACCAGGGCTTGCACTCGATCTGGGTGTTCGCCGATAAACTTTCGCGTGAATACCAAATGGTCGGAAATCGCCCCCGGAAAATCTTTGGAACTAAACAGTTCCTTGCTGTTCGAGCGTTTTAATGCTTGCGTGGTAAACGGCGCAAATACTGCCACCGCATCGACTTGCCCTCCCACGAAAGCCGCCGCAGCTTTGCCAGTTTCCAGCGGTACAAATTGAATATCTTGCACTGATAAGCCTGCTTTTCTCAGCCCTAACAACAATAGAAAGTGATCGACTGTACCTTCCTCGGCTGCCACTTTTTTGCCTTTCAAATCGGCAACGGAATTGATGCCTTCGGCGACAATCACTTTGTCATTTCCCGTCGAGTTGTCGTTGACTAAAACAATTACTTGGTCGGCACCGCCCGATATGGAGTTTACGGTATCGCCGAGGGTTTGGCTGTTAGCATTTATCTGTCCTGCTGTGAGGGTGCTGATGGATTCTAAGTAGCCGTCAAACCATTTTAAGTCTACAGCAACATTGTTGGCTTCAAATATCTTTTGTTCTTTGGCAATTTGCCAAGGAAACCAGCCGGGCCACGCGCTGAATCCGAGGCTAACTGCATCAGCGCTTACTGAAGAAGCTGCTTCGCTTTCTGTCGTAGTTTTGATATAAATTGCCGGGTTGACGCAGCCGACAGCGAAAAACAAGGTGATGAAAAATAGGGCGCAGTAGGATAAGGGCGATCGCGTTATTTTTGGGGAGCAATATCGGATATTCATAGCATATTCTGGTGGCTGGTTAGAGGTGAATATGTCGATCGAGCTTTTGCACCTTCTTCGGCTTCCTTAGCTTCTGCAAACCCCCCTGATATACAAGGATAAAGCCCGAGAGCTAACGAACCGAGTCTTGATGACCGATCGCGTTTCTCCCGGGCTTTTATCCCGCCGTGTAACTGGCTAGTGTTTCCCTAAAATTAAGAAAATATTGGGAGAACCAGTCTGCTTCTCTCGGACCAGCACTTGAACTTTCTAAGCTGAGTTAGAAACTAAGTCAAATCGGAACCCTAGAAGCGGTTAAATTTTTAGTTTTTTGTCTGTATAAGTCCTGTTTGCAACCCAAGGAGTTATTCAAGACTGTCCGTAACAGCAATGCACTTAGCTTTTTGAAAGGTAAGCATACTGTAGTTTGCAATCTTACTAGATTGCTACGTTTCAAACGGTAACAGCAAACTTGATACGAAAATGTGTAAGATGTTACAAAAAACAGTTTTTCTCGAATTTGTAAAATTAAAATTTTTGGAAGATTAAACCAGGCGATGAGATGGCGCGATTGGAAATCGGGAAGTTTACCTGTACAAAAAGACGAAACCCGCAAGGTCAGGGTTGAGTATTTATTGAGGAATACTTCGACCCCTAGACTAAATGCAAGTGCGATCTACAATGCGGTAAAGTAACCTGCTATTTTGAATTAACGATCGCCCAGCAAAGCCTGTAAAATCAATTGTTCAATCTAAAATCTAAAATCTAAAATCTAAAATCGACTGACGGTGCATTATGGAAAAATTTAACTACAGCAACAGTCTCGACATTCATTCGCTGCTCGATCGCTACCGCACTGGCTCGATCGCGCCTGCAGATGTAATCGCCAGCGTGTACGATCGGATCGAGCGCTATGCAGATCCGGCGGTATGGATTTATTTAGCACCGCTGGCGGAAACCCTCGAACGCGCTAAAGCTTTGGAAAACCTAGATCGGGAACAATTGCCGCTTTACGGGATACCTTTTGCGATCAAAGATAATCTCGATTGGGCGGGCGTTCCCACTACGGCGGGATGTCCGCAGTTTGCTCGCACTCCAGCGCGATCGTCCGCAGTTGTAGAGCGTTTGTGCGCGGCAGGTGCGATCGCGATCGGCAAAACAAACATGGATCAGTTTGCCACAGGATTAGTGGGAACCCGCACGCCTTATGGAGTTTGCCGCAATCCCTTCGATTCGCGCTACATTCCGGGCGGCTCGAGTTCCGGTTCCGCAGCAGCAGTCTCGGCCGGATTGGTGAGTTTTGCTCTGGGTACCGATACCGCAGGCTCGGGGCGGGTTCCCGCTGCTTTTACCAACATTGTCGGGCTGAAGCCAAGTTGCGGCTCGATCGGCACTCGCGGCCTGCTGCCGGCGGTGCGATCGCTCGATTGCGTTTCTGTGTTCGCTCTCACCTGTGCGGATGCAGCCTCCGTGCTGCAAGCAGCCAGCGGTTTTGACGCTGAGGATGCGTTTTCTCGCCACCCTGAAACGAAAGTTTTGCCGGATTTATCCAGCTTGCGAGTGGGAGTTCCCGGAGACGGCGAACTCGAATTTTTCGGGAATGCAGAAGCCGAACAGCGCTACCGAGATGCGATCGCGCGCTTGCAATCTTTGGGCTGCACGATCGCACCTATTGACTTCAAACCCTTTGCGGATGCTGCCGAACTGCTCTACGGCGGCCCTTGGGTAGCAGAAAGGTTGGCCGCGATCGGCGATTTCCTCGACGCGCACCCAGATGCGATCGATCCGATCGTCTACGAAATTATCAGCGGTGGCAAACGCTACGATGCTGTCTCAGCCTACCGCGCGTCGTACCGGTTGGCCGAGCTCCGCCAGCAAGCAGAAATTCAGTGGCAGTCAATGGATGTGTTGGCGGTGCCGACGACAGGCACTATTTATACTGTCGCAGAAGTTGCAGCCGAGCCGATCGCGCTCAACACCAATCTGGGGCGCTACACAAACTTTGCGAATTTGCTCGATTTGTGTGCGATCGCAGTTCCCAGCGGGTTTCAAAGCAGCGGATTGCCAGCAGGATTGACACTGATGGCTCCTGCGTGGCACGATTTATCGCTCTGCAGCCTGGGAGCTGCTTTCCACGCTAGCTTGGGGGGAACTATGGGCGCAACCAACCTACCGCTGCCAACCATCCCGGAGCCCGCTATCGCAGCCAAACATTCGTCAGAAGAACGAGTCAAAATAGCCGTGGTTGGCGCTCATTTGAGCGGTGAGCCGCTGAATTATCAACTAATCGAGGGGGGAGGATTTTTGGTTCGCGCCTGCCGTACCAGCCCGATTTACAAGCTGTACGCTTTGACGGGTACTGCTCTGGGCAAGCCGGGATTGGTGCGTCAGATAGAGGGCGGTAGCGCGATCGAGGTGGAAGTTTGGGAGTTGTCGATCGCGGCTTTCGGCGGATTTGTCGCTAAAATTCCCCCGCCGCTGGGAATTGGTACGCTGGTGTTGGAGGACGGCTCCACGGTGCAGGGCTTTTTGTGCGAATCTTATGCTGTGGCGGATGCGATCGATATTTCTCATCTCGGCGGTTGGCGAGCTTATAACTTCCGGTTTTAAGCTAAGTTAGAATGGCAAATTTCTACCCATCTTCAGAATCATGCCATCAGCAGTGCCAATTCGACCAATTCCCGTCACCACCCCAACCCCCACCGGCGGCGGTACCAGTCCCGGAGGGGCACCTGGCGGCACTCGCGGCACCAGCGGCCCCGACTCCCTCAGAGGTACTGCGGGCGCTAACTTGATATTTGGTTTGGGTGGCCCTGACAGCATTTTGGGCTTAGGCGCAGACGATTCCCTCTACGGCGGCGACGGCGATGACTCACTGCTGGGCGACGTTGGCAATGATTTGCTGTTCGGCGGTGCCGGCCGCGACAGCGTTTTGGGCGGCGCCGGCGGCGATACTTTCTACGGCGGCAAAGGTTCTGACTCCATGCTGGGCGACGATGGCAATGATTTGCTGTTTGGCAACCAAGACACCGATACTTTGTTGGGAGGCGCGGGCGATGACACGCTTTTTGGGGGTGCCGGCGATGATTCGCTGTTTGGTGGCATCGGCAATGACTGTTTATCGGGCGATCGCGGCCTAGATACTTTAACTGGCGGCGCCGGAAACGATACTTTTGCGATCGGGCGTTTGGCAGACGGTGATGTGATTACAGACTTTACAGATGGTATCGATCAAATTCGCTTGACAGCCGGCCTTACTTTTGGCGAACTCACCATTTCCGCTGGGACCGGAACTTCCCCGAGTACAATTATTCAGCTTACAAACACCAAGGAAACTCTCGCTACTTTATTCGGAGTTGCCCGCGGTTCTATCAGTCAGGCAGACTTTATTCTTTAATGGGTAATAGGGAATTGGGAATTGGGTTGGCGGATACTTTGTAGTTTTAAGTTTTGAATGTTGAACTTTTTAACTCAAAAACGCTTTCCCGTTGCGAATAACGTTAGCTTTCGCGATGCGAAGGAAAGCAATCTCAAAACTTTTCATCTTCTTTTTTCCTGCTTCCTTCTTCCCTATTCCTGACATCCGTTATATCCGTTACATCCCGTACATTGCTCGTTGCCGAACTTCCTAATGACTACTGACGGTTTTCTCAATCTCAACAAACCTGCAGGCATGACCTCTCACGACTGCGTGGGGCGAGTGCGCCGGCTATTGAAACTCAAGCGAGTCGGACACGGAGGAACCCTCGATCCTGCTGTGACTGGTGTTTTACCGATCGCCCTGGGCAAAGCAACCAGACTGCTGCAATATCTCCAACACAATAAAGCTTACCGAGGTACGATTCGGTTGGGCTTAACTACTGCTACTGACGATTTAGAAGGAGAAATTATCCATTCTCGACCGGTGCCAGAGTTGAGTTTGGAAAAAGTGCAAGCTGCACTGCCAAAATTTATAGGAAAAATTGAGCAGTTTCCACCGAGTTTTAGTGCGGTTCAGGTGGGAGGAAAACGCCTTTATGAGTTAGCTAGAAAAGGCGAAACTGTGGAAGTTACTGCTAGGAAGGTCGAGGTTTTTCGGCTGGAAATCTTAGATTGGCGACCGGGGGATTTTCCTGAATTGGATTTGTCGATCGCCTGCGGGGCGGGTACTTACATTCGGGCGATCGCGCGGGATTTGGGTGCGGTGTTGAATACAGGCGGCACTTTGGCTTGTTTGACTCGCACCGAAAGTAGCGGTTTTTCGATCGAGGAAAGCCTCAGTTTTGAACAATTGGAACTGCTATTGCAGGAAAATAAATTCTCCCCCATTTTGCCATCAGCGGTTTTGGGACATTTAGGGGCGATCGTCCTTTCCCCTGAATATACCAAACGCTGGTTTCAAGGACAGCGCCTCCCGATTCCCGAAACGCCGATCGGGGGAGAGGAGAAAAGTACGAACAATCCCCCCGACAACCCAATACTCCAACCTCCCTATCCGTTGCAGGTGTACGATCGAGACGGTAATTTTTTAGGTATCGGTCAAGTAGCGAACTCAGAGACAAGTACCATATTATCTCCTCAAATTGTGCTGTAGCTATCTAAAATAAAAACGAAAATAGGTATAATTGGTACTGGAAAAGTTAACGGAACTCTAACCGCTAGGAATGCTTTCGATTCACCTAGCTTACAGCGGTACGGGACGAGATTTTGCTATTAATTTAATCAATCGCTGAGGTAAAAATTGTGAAAATATTGCTGATCGGATTAATCCGAGGCTACAAAATGGGGATTTCTCCTTACCTGCCTAACGCCTGTAGATTTCAGCCAACTTGTTCGCAATACGCGATCGAAGCAATAGAAAGATTTGGGCCCGCCCGCGGCGGTTCGATGGCAGTTAAGCGGATTTTGCGCTGTCATCCTTTTCATCCAGGGGGTTACGATCCAGTACCTCCCAAAGATAGCGATGGCAATTAGTTATTAGTTAGAAGACGGATTTTAGTGATTAGTTAATAGTGTAAAGAGGCGTGGCATCCTACTGGCTAAAACTACCGAGGGGAATCAGTCCCTGATGGGGTTAAAGTCGAACAATTAGTGGTTTTTATTAACCCAAATTCAGTAATATCACTGTTATCTTTCAAAACTCAGCAGCTATATAATGGTACAAACAGAGTACAGGGGATGCGAGTTGATATGTCTGCTACCGCAATCGGATACAAAATGTTGTCCCATACTCTGGCTGTACTCAGCCAGAAACAAGCAACGGGGAAACTGGTGTTAGAGCAAGGGGAACAACAGTGGCAGCTTTACTTTTTTCAGGGTAGCTTGGTGTATGCCACGGGAGGGTCGCACAGATCGAGGCGCTGGTACAGGGCGATCGGGCAACACTGTAGAAACTTTCATGTGGATCTCAGAGACCTCGATGCTGGAGAACTGTGGGAATATCAACTGCTTCAGCGAGGGATAGCAGCCAGCGAAATGAGTCTGGAACAAGCTAGGGCGATCGTCCAGACCAGCCTTTCCGAAGTGTTATTTGCTCTGATCGGTCAATCGGGTTTGCGCCGGGAGTGGCGTCCGTCCCAGAAATATTTTTCTACAATTACCTCTTCTTTGCTGCTGTCTTTAACAGAAGTAGAGAAAGTTCTGTGTTGTACAGAAGAAATTTGGCAGAAGTGGAAAGCAATGGGTTTGTGGCTGGTAGATCCAGAACAAGCACCGCTTTTAAAACCGTCGGCTCAGTTGCAGCAAAATCGATTTAGTTCTAATTCTTTGATCGCTTTGGGTAACGTATTCAACGGCGAGAATACTCTTTGGGATATAGCATTTAAGAAAAAGCAGTGCGTGACAGTGGCAACTCGCGCTTTAGTTAATTACATCAAGCAGGGTTTAGTAAATTTCCGAACAGTACCAGACTTGCCGTCGCCTATAGAACAGTGGCGCCTGGCCGCAGCTATTGCAGGGCCGGGTCGCCCTTTGATTGCCTGTATCGATGACAGTCCGACAGTATGCGAATTTTTAGAGCAAATTTTGTTGCCGGAGGGATATCGAGTCCTAAAAATTCAAGACCCAATGCAGGGAGTGGGTATCCTTGCCAAACAAAAGCCTGCTTTAATTTTTATGGACGTGGTGATGCCGAAGACAAGTGGCTTTGCTTTGTGCAATTTTTTGCGGAAGACACCGGCTTTTCGGGAAACTCCGATCGTGTTTTTGACGGGTCAAGACGGTATAATTGACCGCACGCGAGCGAAATTGACAGGTGCTTCGGATTTTTTGAGCAAGCCAGCCAATCCCGAACAGGTTTTGCAAATAGCTGACAAGTATTTGAAGGTAAAAGGCGATCGCTACCCTTTCGCAATTCGCCCCCATGATTTACTGAACTCGCACCAACTTTCCTTGGCAAATTCTTGACCCCAAATTAATGAACACAAGAAGCCCTTACAGGGTGCGTCAGTTCCTGACGCACCCTAAGCTCATTGTAAAATAGAGACGCAATCGAATTTAAGATAATTAATTATGAATAATGTTACGATCAATCGCACCCCGCAGGTGAGCGTAGTAATTCCGGCTTACAACTGCGCTGCTTACGTCGGCCAAGCCGTAGATAGCGTTCTCCACCAAACGTATACTAACTGGGAAATTATTGTCGTAGACGACGGGTCCAGAGACGATACCAAGTTAGTTTTAGAGAAATATGGCGATCGAATTCGCTACATTTACCAACAAAATCAAGGAGTTTCGATTGCCAGAAATCACGGCATAGAGCTAGCGCGAGGAGAATTTATCGCCTTTCTTGATGCTGACGACTACTTTTTTTCCGACAAATTAGCAGCACAAATGGCTGTATTTGCAGCGCGACCGAATTTAGGAATAGTTCACAGCGGCTGGCGTCTAGTTAATAGTATAGGCGAACCGCTAAAAGATGTCAAACCCTGGCTAAATGTCCCTAAATTAGACTTAGAAATGTGGCTGCGGTGGAAACCAGTATTACCCAGCGCGATGGTATTTCGCCGTCAGTGGTTAGAGCACGCCGGCGGATTTGATCCTCGATTTCCCCCGGCGGAAGATACAGATTTAGTGCTGCGTTTAGCCTTAATGGGATGCGAAGCAGAGTGGTTGCAGCAAGTAACTGTTTGTTACCGCCAGCACGAACAAAGCGCCATGTACAAAGGTTTACCCCAGGCTAAATCCCTCGCCGCAGTCATGGACAATTTTTTTGCCCGCCCCGAGTTGCCGGATAAAATACGTTTGTTAGAAAAGCAAATCAAGTACAGTACCTTAGTTTGGATTGCTTGGTATTTGTACCGCACCGGTCATTCTGTTGAGATGGTAGAGTTTTTGCAGCGTTCTTGGAATTATACGCCTTATTTGCCTGTGGAAACAGTAATTAATTGGGCGGAAGCTTTCGCCGAGTTTTCGCAGGATGCGGGAAATGAATTCGATGCTGATTTATTAGCTCAATCTTCCGAGTGGCAGCAGTTAATGCAGTGGACTATTCTCGGTACGCCAGCTTGATTGTGTTGATAGTCGATCGAGCTTGTATGTCATTTCTGGTTGATTCATGATAGTATAAGTTGCGCGATCGTAAAGGCTGGTTTTACCAACCATCTATAGCGCTTTTCAGCGAGGTGAGATACACTTAATTGTGCTCATCAAGGATATATTATGTGGTGCTGATCTGTAGGTGCGAAATTGTTAGATGCTCGATGACACTTGCAGATTGTTTCGTGCGACGCACCTTACCCTACTGGTTTTCTAGGAAGTTAGGTATATAGGACTTACGCAACTGGCACATTAAACAAAGGTATGTAGTTGCGCTTTAGCGCTCTTCTCTAAGTTAACAGCGCTGAAGCGCAACTACATACCTAAATTTCAACCCCTATTTGTGACAGTTGGCTTTAGTCCTAATGGGGTAAGTATCGGGAGTTCTGAGTTGGATATTCCCGTCAATTCCTAATCCTGAACAGGCGTCGATATTGGTAGTCTCGATCGGCTTATTTGAAGGTTTTTTGGACTTTTTATAAGTCTTTCAGTGTCATCCTAGGGATTATTCCTTGGCAGAAAAGGAGTTGCCGCAGCTACAGCTTTGGGCGGCATTGGGATTGTGAAATCGGAAACCTCCGCCCATCAAGTCTTCTGAATAATCCAAGGTGAGCTCATTGATATATTTTAAGTGCTGGGGGTCGATCGCAACGGAAATTCCCTCCGACTCGCATACAGCGTCTTCTGGGGCTGGCGCATCGTCAAATGCCATTGTATAAGACAAACCGGAGCAGCCGCTCGATTCCACGCCCAGACGAAATAAAGCATTGGGGTTCGGATGCTTCGACTTGAGGCGTGTTACTTCTGTTGCTGCTGTTTTGCTCAGATGAATCATTATGAGTAATTGGTAATTGATAATTGGTAATTGGGAAGTAATGTTGAGTTTTGAAAATGTAGAATGTGCCTAGGCGTCTACCTTACCCGGAGAATGTAAAGTGCGCCGGGCCGCGCACCTTACCCCTATATTTTTAGCAACGTGAGTTACTTAGCCTTTTCATTACGAGCATAATCGTCTTGAAAGCGGATAATATCATCTTCTCCCAGATATTCGCCATTCTGCACCTCAATTAAAACCAGGGGGATAACTCCCGGATTTTCCAGGCGGTGAGAAGTGCACTGAGGAACGTAGGTAGACTGATTTGTAAACAGAACTTGTTCAGTTTCGCCACAAGTAACTTTTGCAGTACCTGAAACCACAATCCAGTGTTCGCTGCGGTGGTGGTGCATTTGCAGGCTGAGGCGGTGTCCAGACTTAACTTCGATCCGCTTAATTTTATATCCTGGGCCTTCTTCTAGAGTGGTAAATGAGCCCCAAGGCCGCAATTCTGTAGCGGCTATTGCGTTGGGTGCTGCAGGTGCGTGCAGGGTAGATACTTGAGAAATTTCTTGAATCTGAACCATGATTTTCACTCCTTGAGGATTGCTTGCTGAATCCTTTGGTAAACGACGTTGTTTTTTTGAGATTAACTAATCTATAGTTAAAATCGAAGCCCACCTGCGGGGACTGGTTAGCCGACTGTAGAGTTTTGCAAGAGTTGTGCTCAGCCCGATCGACTTGCCTTAACAACCATAGCAAAACCAACATAGCTGTTGTCACCTGGTATTTGCTCGATCGCCCCAATCTACATCAAATCTTCATAGAAAGGGCGCTGGTTCTTGAATATTGATTAAAGGTGAATCCTAATCCAGCTCTTGAGACTGCTGTTGCAAAACTTCTAGCATCTGGTTAGAGACCCTCTGGGATGAAACCTGGTTGAATAGTTAGACTTGAATAAGTTTGGCTAAGTTCTGTGAAGCATTGATAAGTGAACCGAATGTGGTAGAGTTTTTTCAATTCTGCAACCAGGGTGGGAGAAAGCGGCCGAAAGCTATCTAACCAGGCTTTGAGTCGATCGACTTTTTGCAATTTTTCAGAAATACTCATTACTGTTGAGAAGGCAAAATGCTGGTGGAGAATGTCACCCAGACGCTGAGGATACAGTCGCATTAACAATGCTATAAACTCATTTCTCAAGAACAGGCTTTCCGGCCTGTTCCACAGAGAGTAAATTTTGTGGGCTGGGCCGGAAAGCCCGCCCTTGAAAAGCTTATTAACAAGGGTGCAAGATGTGAGTTAGTATCGGAATTACTCATCTCTCTTCTCTTCTTCTGCGCTCTCTGCGGCCTCTGCGGTTTAATAATTCACATAATCGAAGAGTCTTTAAGCATAAATCTTTAACTTCCGGGTTCCCTAGTTAAGTTATCGGCTTTAACTATTTTTTTACTCGGATCGAATAAGCTTTGATTTTTGGGTACATCTACCCAATTGAGTAGATCCACATATAATACATGATACTAGAGCGATCGGCATCCCATCCTCTACTCTAGATCAACATCTTTTCGCCACTTTGACAGGAGCATCAAAATGAACAGCAACGGACTGCCACAAAAGCAAGGTCTGTACGATCCGCAGTTCGAGCACGACGCTTGCGGAGTCGGATTCATCGTACACATGAAGGGTAACAAATCCCACGAAATTGTCGAGCAGGCACTGACAATCCTCTTGAACCTCGACCACCGGGGCGCGTGCGGCTGCGAACCCAACACCGGAGACGGGGCGGGGATTTTGATGCAGGTACCCCACAAGTTTCTGAAGAAAGTAACAGCGGCCCTAAACATCGAACTTCCCGAAGCCGGCGAGTACGGCGTTGGCGCGATTTACTCGTCGCCAAATCGAACTGAACGCGAAAACGGCCAACGCATTTTTGAGGAAATCGCGGCAGAAGAAGGCCAGGAAGTGCTGGGCTGGCGCGATGTGCCCACGGACAACTCGTCCCTCGGCGACACCGCCAAATCTAGCGAACCCTTCATGCAGCAAGTGTTCCTCCGGCGGGCCGCAGGTATCGATGAGGCGGCTTTCGAGCGGAAACTGTACGTCATCCGCAAACGGGCTCACAATGCCATCCGCAGGACTAACACAGACCCATACTGGTATAATTCCACACTCTCCTGCCGGACGATCGTCTACAAGGGTATGTTAATGCCGGTGCAAGTGGGAGATTACTATCCCGAACTCCACGATCCCGACATGGAAAGCGCTCTAGCCCTGGTTCACTCGCGCTTCAGCACGAATACTTTTCCGAGTTGGGAACGATCGCACCCTTACCGCTACATCGCTCACAACGGCGAAATTAACACGATGCGCGGCAACATTAACTGGATGCACGCGCGGCAATCGCTGTTCGAGTCGGAACTATTCGGCGATGACTTAAAGAAAATCCCCAATTTAATCAATATCGAAGGCAGCGACTCGACGATTTTTGACAATGCTTTGGAATTGCTGAATTTGGCCGGGCGTTCTTTGCCGCACGCTGTAATGATGATGATTCCGGAACCTTGGACAGCCCACGAGTCCATGAGTGACGAGAAAAAAGCTTTCTACGAATACCATTCTTGCTTGATGGAACCTTGGGACGGCCCGGCTTCGATCGCCTTTACCGATGGTACTTCGATCGGGGCCGTGCTCGATCGCAACGGTTTGCGCCCTTCCCGCTACTGCGTTACCAAAGACGACTTGGTAATTATGGCATCGGAAGCGGGAGTTTTGCCGATCGCCCCAGAACGAATTGTATCAAAAGGTCGCTTGCAACCGGGGCGGATGTTCCTGGTAAATACCGAGGAAGGCCGCATCGTCTCTGACGAGGAAATTAAAACCAAAATCGCCACAGAACACCCGTACCGCCAGTGGATCGACCAGCACATGGTTGAAATCGCCAAACTCAAAGATGCGCCGACATTGCCAGAATCTCATCCCGAAACATTATTGCAGCGGCAAATGGCCTTTGGCTACACCTTTGAAGAACTGCGGTTGCTGTTAGCGCCGATGGCGAAAGATGGCGTGGAAGCTGTCGGCGCGATGGGTGCGGATACGCCGCTGGCGGTGCTTTCCAATCGCCCAAAACTGCTTTATGAATACTTCCAGCAGTTGTTTGCTCAAGTTACCAATCCGCCGATCGATTCTATCCGCGAAGAAATTGTAACTTCTGCCGAAACTACGATCGGCGCTGAACGCAATTTGCTCAAACCGGAACCGGAAAGCTGTCATTTAATTGAACTGAAAACGCCAATTCTCAGCAATGAAGAATTAGCTAAGCTCCAACACGTAAATGAGGGCAATTTCAAGTCCATCACCGTGCCGATTTTGTTTGACCCCAAAAGCGGTGTAAAAGGTCTAGAACAGGCGTTAGAAGAGGTTTTTGCAGCAGCAGACAGCGCGATCGCATCCGGGGTGAATATCCTCATTTTGAGCGATCGGGGGATCAGTCCAGACAAAGCCCCAATTCCGGCGCTGCTGGCAGTTGCGGGCCTGCACCACCACTTGATCCGCAAAGGTACGCGGACGCGGGCGGGACTCGTGCTCGAATCCGGCGAACCGAGGGAAGTGCACCACTTTGCGACTTTAATCGGCTACGGCTGCGGCGCGATCAATCCGTATTTGGCCTTTGAGACGATCGCCGATTCGATCCGCGAAGGATTGCTGCTAAATGTCGAGTACAAAACAGCGTGCAAAAACTACATCAAAGCCGCCACTAAAGGCGTGACGAAAGTTGCCTCGAAAATTGGGATTTCCACAATTCAAAGTTATCGCGGCGCGCAGATTTTTGAGGCGATCGGCTTAAACAAATCTGTAGTCGATAAATACTTTGCTTGGACGGCCTCGCGGATAGAAGGTGTAGACCTCGAAGTCATCGCCCAAGAAGCAATTTTGCGCCACAATCACGCATTCCCCGATCGCCCTTCCAGCGGACATACTCTCGATGTGGGCGGCGAATATCAGTGGCGGAAAGAAGGCGAGGCGCATTTGTTTAGTCCGCAGACAATTCACGCGCTGCAAAAGTCGGTGCGCGATGGCAGTTATACGCTTTTCAAACAGTATTCTGGGCTGGTAAACGAACAAAACCAGCAGCATTTTACCTTGCGCGGTTTGTTGCAATTCAAACAGCGGGAATCGATACCCATTGAGGAAGTTGAACCGATCGAATCTATTCTCAAACGCTTTAAAACTGGGGCGATGAGTTATGGTTCGATTTCTAAGGAAGCCCACGAATCTTTAGCTGTGGCGATGAACCGCATTGGTGGCAAATCGAACACGGGTGAAGGCGGCGAAGATCCCGATCGCTACACTTGGACGAACGATCGGGGCGACTCGAAAAACAGCGCGATCAAACAAGTTGCTTCCGGCCGTTTCGGCGTTACCAGCTTGTACCTTTCCCAAGCGCGGGAACTGCAAATCAAGATGGCCCAAGGCGCGAAACCAGGTGAAGGCGGACAGTTGCCCGGTAAAAAAGTATACCCGTGGATTGCCAAGGTGCGGAACTCGACTCCGGGTGTGGGTTTGATTTCGCCTCCTCCTCACCACGACATTTATTCGATCGAAGATTTGGCCGAATTGATTCACGACTTGAAAAATTCCAACCGGGAAGCGCGGATTAGCGTGAAACTCGTGTCGGAAGTTGGAGTCGGGACGATCGCGGCCGGGGTTGCGAAAGCCCACGCCGATGTCGTGTTGATTTCCGGCTACGACGGCGGTACCGGCGCTTCGCCGCAAACTTCGATCAAACACGCGGGATTACCTTGGGAATTGGGACTGGCGGAAACTCACCAAACTTTGGTACTCAACAATCTCCGCAGCCGGATTGTGGTGGAAACTGACGGTCAAATGAAAACCGGCCGCGATGTAGTAATTGCTGCACTGCTTGGCGCTGAGGAATTCGGTTTTGCGACCGCGCCGCTGGTGACATTGGGCTGCATCATGATGCGCGTTTGCCACCTGAACACTTGCCCGGTGGGCGTTGCGACGCAAGACCCGCTGCTGCGGAAAAACTTTACCGGCGACCCAGAGCACACGGTAAACTTTATGACCTTCGTCGCGCAGGAAGTCCGGGAAATTATGGCGCAGTTGGGCTTCCGCACCCTGAATGAAATGGTGGGGCGGACTGATGTTTTGGAAGCGAAACAAGCTGTGGAACACTGGAAGGCTAAGGGTTTGGATTTCTCCAAAATCCTTTATCAGCCGGAGGTTGGGGCGGATGTCGGGCGCTACTGCCAGATGGCGCAGGATCACGGTTTGGAAAAGTCTCTGGACATGAGTGTACTGCTGGATTTGTGCAAAGGTGCGATCGAAAATGGCGAAAAAGTACACGCCAAACTGCCGATTACCAATGTCAACCGCGTTGTCGGGACAATTCTCGGCAACGAAATCACCAAACGCAACTGGGAAGGTTTGCCGGATGACACGGTGCACCTGCACTTCCAAGGCAGCGCTGGGCAAAGCTTTGGGGCTTTTGTGCCCAAGGGTGTCACCCTGGAGCTCGAAGGCGAAGCTAACGACTATTTGGGCAAAGGGCTCAGCGGTGGCAAAATCATCCTATATCCGTCGCCAGATTCTACCTTCGTCGCAGAAGAAAACGTAATTGTCGGTAACGTAGTGCTTTACGGCGCGACATCCGGCGAGGTTTTCATCCGAGGGATAGCGGGCGAACGTTTTGGGGTGCGTAACTCCGGCGTGAATGCAGTAGTTGAAGGTGTGGGCGATCACGGTTGCGAGTACATGACTGGCGGCAAAGTTGTAGTTTTGGGCCAAACCGGGCGCAATTTTGCAGCGGGTATGAGTGGCGGTGTTGCTTACATTTTGGATGAAGCGGGCGATTTTGCTACTCGCTGCAATATGTCGATGGTGGATTTGGAAAAATTGGAGGATGTTGAGGAAATTAGCGATTTGCGGCAGTTAATTCAGACTCATTTTGATTTGACTGGAAGTGCGAAGGCATCGAAGGTTTTGGCAGCGTGGGACTCGATGGTGCCGGTGTTTGTGAAGGTGATGCCGAGGGATTACAAGCGGGTGTTGCAGGCTATTGAAAGGGCGATCGCATCCGGTTTAAGCGGTGATGATGCGCTGACGGCTGCGTTTGAAGAAAATGCTCGCGATGTCGCTCGGATTGGCGGTAGCTAGGGTTCGGCGGTAGAATTCTACTCATGTAGCAAGGGGCTGTAAGCCCCTTGTCCGAGTTCCTACACACTATGCAATGGAATATCTAATTTTTAGAGAAGCCGATCGAGATGACATAGAGGCGATCGTCAATATTCACAACTCTCATGCGCGCGGTCAAAATACGTCGATCGAGCGCGGTTTTTTGCTAACACAAATTACTGAAGATGAGATTGTCCAAAGCTTAAATAGTTCATGCAAATATTTTGTGTCAGCTAAAACCGATGGGGAAATTGTGGGATTTGTGGCTATATCACAACCCAAAATATCTGATGAAATCTTGGATAAAATTATCTGGAAAGATGTGGCTTTTAAGAAAAGAGTCACCAGCGATCGGCATTTTTATCTCGAAAGAGTAGCAACAAAGTTAGATTGGATGGGTAGAGGTGTTGCTCGATTTATGTATAAAGAAATTTATCAAGTTTTTCCAAATTCATTTATTTCGCTGTTTATTGTTACCCGCCCCATAGCTAATAATCGTTCACTAATATTTCACAAAAAACAGGGGTTTGAACAAATAGGAACTTTGCAAATTGACCTATTTCTAGATTTACAAAATTATGAAAGTATTTTGCTGTTTAAAGAAACTTGAATTTATTATGAGTGAGTCTCCCAGCAGAAGCCGACCTCAATCGATCCTAACAGGAATTACCAGAAGCGAGCTGGGGGGGTGACAAGGATGGCTAGGAGCTAGACTGAATCTGACTTATAGCCCTCATCCCCTGTTGGTAAAAATAGCGCTTTTGAGGAGTTAATGTCATTAACTCTTGAATTGCTTCGGAGTATTTGTCCAGGTATGTTAGCCAGTATTGGCTATCATTACCACTACCCCATGTACTCCGTCTTGCATCCTTTCTCTTGGACTCTTGAGGGCGAACAATATACTTTTTGACTGTTTTCATTTTCAGGTTTGTTCCTTGCACGATCGCACTACTGTAGGCGAGTGCTATTAATAAAAGTAGGGTGATTAATCTTTGACCTTTTAAGCCTGTACCCTCTAAATAATAGCCTCCACTTTTATAATCGCGGAACATTTCTTCAATTCCCATCCGCTTCTGATAGGCAGCGATCGCTTTCTTGAGCGAGCCTAGGTTTGTCAGAATAAACCAACCCTCTTTAACCGACACCCCTCGATATTTTCTCTTCCACTTACAAGCAATATCAAATCCCTCGATAGGTTGAGTTTTTCGGACTTTGACTCCTGATAAATAAAGAGAAATTCCGGGAAGCAATCCGACCTCTTTCAACGGTTCCCAAATCTCTGGCTCGGTTTCGATACAGAGAGAGCATTTTAACCTCAAACAAAAATGTAGATGCTTCTCTCTCAGCCAGTTAGCTAGCTCGACGCCTGCAAAATTCTCGGTCTCCCAGTACTACTACTTGATAATCTTTCAATATTGGTAAAATTTCTGCGATCGCATCCTTTTGCTCAGCTACATTGCTGCTTCCTAGTTTTGGTAACAGCGACCAGGATAAAGGGATAGCTCTTTTCTCCCATACCAGAGCGAGCGTGAGTATGTTGATACAGCCCCATTGGGTGCGATCAATAACAATTGATAAAGTCTGACCCACTTGGCAATAAGTAGGGCTTGCTGAATAATTAGCTAAAAGGTTTATACAGCAAGGCTTAGGGGATAGGGCGATCGAACAGATCGTGCAA
>NZ_JAUBQE010000023.1:0-109345 GCF_036701115.1 Microcoleus sp. Pol1C5
AAGGCAGAGATTTTTGAGAAGAGTTATAATTCGCAAAGCCTTTGCCAGATAAGCTTTGCGAGTTTTGGGAGATGTCTTTTGGTTACTGGTTGATAAAATAGCTCGATGCCTGAGATATTATTTGATAATACACACCCTCTTTCTGAGCTTCAGATAGGGGTTTTGTTGTTTTTGCGGATTAAGTTGCCATACCTGTTAAACTAATTCCGATCGCCCTCAACCCTCAACACGATTTGATGCTATGTGGGACAAAATTGCCGCACACATCTGTGAAACAACCGGAGAAACATTTTCTCTCGACAATCGGCGTTCTGTCAGCGGTGGCTGCATCAATCAAGGCTATTATATCAGCAGCAGTTCCCGCGCTTACTTCGCGAAAATCAATCAAGCTTCCCAAGTCGCGATGTTTGAAGCTGAAGCGCTGGGTTTGCAGCAAATGGGGGAAACCCAGACGATTCGAGTGCCTGAGCCGATTTGCTGGGGAATAGAGGGAAATTCAGCTTATATTGTGCTGGAATGGCTGGATTTGGGAAGTCGCGGTGGCGATCGAGCTTGGGAAGAAATGGGGCGAGAACTCGCCGAAATGCACAAATACACCCCCCCCAACCCCCCCTTGCTAAGGGGGAGAGAAGAGCCTAATTCGGGCTTGTGGAGGGGAGTTTTTGGGTGGGATATTAATAATACGATCGGATCAACTATACAAATTAATAATTGGACGGCAAACTGGGCAGAATTTTGGACAGAACATCGGATTGGTTATCAGTTAAAACTGGCTAGGCGTCGGGGCGGTCATTTTCCGCAAGGGGAAGGTTTATTAGAGATGATTCCTGAATTGTTAGCTGGTTATGAACCTCAACCCTCGCTAGTTCACGGGGATTTGTGGGGGGGAAATGCGGGGGTGACATCTGCGGGGGAACCGGTGATTTTTGACCCGGCGGCATATTTTGGAGATAGAGAAGTTGATCTTGCGATGACTGAGCTATTTGGGGGATTTTCGGCGCAATTTTACCGGGGATATAATCAGGTTTGGCCTTTGGATTCAGGGTATGAAGAACGCAAAACTCTTTATAATCTATATCACATTTTAAATCATTTTAATTTGTTTGGTGGGAGTTACGAGTCCCAGGCGAATCAAATGATTAATCGAATTTTGGGTTAGTTAAGAATCAAATTCTTTTTTAACCGCAGATGCACGCAGATAAACGCGGATTTAAGGTTTATCTGCGAGGGTTACAAGTTTATTTTTGCTTAGCAGCAGCTTTTTTCTTTGCCTCTTTTTCGGCTTTTTTAGCCACTTTTTCTGCTTCAAGTTTGGCTAACTTAGCTAGCTCTTTTTCCTCAGCAATTTTATCGAGATAGTAGTGGTAATCTCCCAAATAAGGGCGAAATTCTCCATCCCGAATCTCGACAATTTTGTTAGCTACTTGGGAGATGAAATAGCGATCGTGCGAAACGATAATTACAGTACCGTCATAATTCTGAATCGCCTCTTCCATCATCTCTTTCGCCGGAATGTCGAGGTGATTTGTCGGTTCGTCCAAAATTAGCAAATTCACGGGAGTCAACAGCATTTTTGCCAAAGCGAGGCGGGCTTTTTCGCCGCCGCTTAAAGCGCCAACCTGTTTGAATACTGTTTCGCCAGTAAACAAGAACCGCCCCAATAAAGTCCGAACTTCTTCATTTTTCCAGTCCGGTACTTCGTCGTGAATGGTTTCCATCACGCTTTTATTCAAATCTAAGGCTTCTGCCTGATTCTGTTCAAAGTAACCGGGAATGACGTTGTGACCTCCCAATTTGACCGTACCTTCGGTCGGCTTTTCTAAACCCATAATCAGGCGCAGTAGGGTTGATTTGCCGGCGCCGTTGGGGCCTAGAAAGGCAATGCGATCGCCCCGTTCAATCAACAAGTCGGCTCCCAAGAATAGGATTTTTTCCCCGTACGTATGCACCAAATCTTCAATTATTACTACTTCGCGGCCGCTGCGGGGTGCGGGGGGAAAGCGGAAATGCAAAGTTTTTAATCCGCCGGTGGGCGCTTCGATGCGTTCGATTTTGTCTAACTGTTTCTCGCGGCTTTTGGCTTGGGTGCTGCGAGTGGCGCTGGCGCGGAATTTTTCTACGAATGCTTGCTGTTTTTCGAGTTCTTTTTGCTGGCTTTCGTAGGCGCTGAGTTGGGCTTCTCTGGCTTCTGCTTTTTGCAGTAAATAAGAGGAATAGTTGCCGAGGTAGGTACTGGAAACGCCGCGTTCTGTTTCGACGATTTGGGTGCAGAGCCGATCGAGAAATTCTCGGTCATGGGATACGATTACCATCGGGGTTGTCAGCCCTTTGAGGTATACTTCCAGCCATTCGATCGTTTCTAAGTCGAGGTGGTTGGTAGGTTCGTCGAGTAGCAGGATGTCGGGTTTTTGGAGGAGAATTTTGCCCAAACTCATCCGCATTTGCCAGCCGCCGCTGAACGCGCTGACTAATCGATCGCCATCTTCGGGTTCAAATCCGATTTCGGGCAGAATTTTCTCGATTTGGGCTTCTAAACCGTAGCCGTTTAAGCCTTCAAATTGCCGTTGCAGCCGATCCATTTTGTGGATCAGTTCGTCGAGATTTTCTGGGGAGGAGTTTTCCAAGTCTCGATGGACTTGCATCAGGGATTCGTGGACTTCGTTGGCTTCGCTGAAGGCACGCCAAAATTCTTCTTTGACGGTGCGAGTCGGATCTACTTCAAATTCTTGGGAGAGGTAGGCGATGTGCAAGCTGGCGGGGCGAATAACTTCGCCGGCGGTGGGTTCGATTTCGCCGGCGATGATTTTGAGTTGGGTGGATTTACCGGCACCGTTAACGCCGACTAAGCCGATGCGATCGCCCGGTTTGACTTCCCAGGTGACATCTTTGAGTACGACGCCTGTGGGGTAAATTTTACTGATGTGTTCGAGTCGCAGCATTGTTGTGGGGACTGGGGAAGGGCAGGTTTAGCGGCGGATGGGATGCCGGCGCTGAGGTCGAGTTAATCTTAACAAATTTTAATTATATTTAGACAGTGGCAATATTTTGATTTGGTGGGACTTACGCGAAGAAACGGGGTTTCTATGAAAAATCGCAGATTCTCCACTAGAAATCTACGAAGAAACCGGGTTTCTGGTCTCGACGTGGGTTCAGGACTATTTGGGTGGGGCGATCGCTGCCGATCCTACGAGTCAATAAACTTGTCAATAATCCGCTATGTTTTTCGTGGTTCAGCAGCCTCAATGCTCTTATAATGAAAGTTTCAGAGGCGTTCTCACCCCCTCAGTGCGTTTCGTAAAGCTGAGTTTTGCTAAGATTTTATAAATAAGCTAAAAAGCAAGCAGGTAGCCATGACAGCCACCCTGATTCAAACCCCACAACCGGGAGTTGTCCTGAAAAATATTAGTTGGCAGACTTACGAATCTTTGGTAAACGAGTTAGCCCAACAGCGGGGAATTCGTTTAACTTACGATCGCGGAACATTAGAAATTATGACTCCATCAGATCCCCATGAAGGTAATAAACAAATCTTAGGACGTTTCGTAGAAACTGTCACCGAAGAATTAAATGTAGAAATTTGCAGCTTGGGTTCTAGAACTTGCAAGCGGGAAGATTTGGCTCGCGGA
Organism: Microcoleus sp. Pol1C5; assembly: GCF_036701115.1. Taxonomy (NCBI): domain Bacteria; kingdom Bacillati; phylum Cyanobacteriota; class Cyanophyceae; order Oscillatoriales; family Microcoleaceae; genus Microcoleus; species Microcoleus sp. Pol1C5. Next base: position 3,627 of record NZ_JAUBQE010000023.1, read on the forward strand.
TTAGAACCGGATCAGTGCTACTATATCGAGAATGAGCGACTTATTCGAGCTGTAAATCAAATTGACTTAAATGAATATCCGCCACCTGATTTAGTAATCGAGATTGACCTTACTAGCAGTTCTATCAACCGCATGGAATTGTATGCGAGTTTGGGGGTGCAAGAGGTTTGGCGTTATGACGGTTCGCGTCTAATATTCTATCAGTTAGAAGGTCAGGAATATGTTGAACGGGAGGTTTCTCCTCACTTTCCTTTTTTGTCGCCATCTGAGATTATGGGATTTTTGGAAATGCAAAAAGATGTGGGTGAAACGTCGATGATTCGAGGGTTTAGGCCGTGGGTGAGGAGTCAAATTCAGTCAGAGGAATGAAAGGGCGATCGCCTACGGGATAGCTCCGCTTCACGCTCTTTTTTAAACCGATACTATCGCGCAGGCGGGAGGCTCGTGCCACGATGAAGGCGGATAGATAAAAGGGCGATAGTCAAATATTCGAGCTTTTGAGAAGCACATCGGGTTTTCTATGCCAAGTATTCAGCTTTTCTCCATCTATTACACCATTTTTTAGCCGATACACACCATAAATTTCTAGGCGTCCAGGCCATTCATTATAATTTCCACCAATCAATTGACGTTCTCCTAATACTGTCCAAATAATATCTAAATTATTTTCACTTAGAAAGTTAACCAGTTGATTTTTGGAGATTAAAAAGTTTGCTGGGGACAGTTGATTTAAAGGATTAAACGCCACAACTTCATTGTTTGAATTCCTAAACTTCAAATATTCTCCTGACCATCTTAATTCCCTATTCTTCATTAGCCAAGCGGAAGGAATTAAAGCAGATATTGTTTCATCTGTTGAACAATCAAAACTACTACTAAAAGAATATCCGGTTGTTGTTACAACGACTGGATAAGGTAAATCTCCGTCTGTACTATTTATTTGAGGAACCCAAGAATTAGCTTCAATCCATTTATGATAAGGTAAACCCCAAGAAAATTCGCCAATAAATATATCAGAAATTTCTCCAGATTCTGGCATCCATCTCCCTTCAAAATTCTTATCTTTTAACCATTGGTAGGTTTCTTCCATATTTTCACAACGCACAATATAGCTTCGTATCTGATACCACATTTGTCGTTGAGAACTTTGATATTTTTCTTCTTCTAAAGGTTCTTTTTCTTCCCAACTATAATGACCTTCTAGAGTTAACCAAACTGTTCGATCATTAGGAGTAGTTAATTCAATGAGTTGACATGGATCCGGACAGTCATCTTGTTGCTTTATCCAGTCTATCTGTCCTTGTTTATCAACTTCGTCAAATATATAGTCGATAGGTTTTAACCAACTTTTTTGATTATTTTGTTGAGATTCAGGAAGTTGTTTTAACAAAAAGGATGGATCGATATCTCGGATTCCTATCTGCCAAGTTCCTTCATAAACAGATGATTCAGATGCTTCATCCAACCCAGAAGAAACTGTAAACTCTAAATTATCTGCCATGCAACCAAGAAATTCATGAAGGGCAATCCATTGGTATTTCTTACCAATTCGTTCTGGTTTATCCGCAGCACGACCATTACTACCACAACGCCCATCAAACCAACCGAACTTTTCAATTGTCCATCCTAATTCAAGAACTCGCTTAACAATCCAGCGTTTTGCAATAGAAGTATCGAACCGACATTCATCTTCTCTTGGATTTTCTAAAAATTGTACAACATACTTTTCAAAAAATTCTGTTTTTTCCTAGTCAATAATTTCATAAAAAGATGCTTTGCCAGATGTAATAGCTTCCTTTAATTCTTCATCTGTAAACTCTTCTTCAAAATATTTTATACGACTTTCAGGCTCTAGTTGTTTATACAACTTGACATTCTCGGATATTGTTTTATATTCTTCCCATACTGGTTTCTGTGTAGTTGTAAGAGAGTCTATAAATTGCTCATATCTCTGTTTTTTAGTGGGTTCATTTGGCTCTCCTAATATAGAGGAAGACCAGTAACGAGTACGATATTCTATAACATACCGAGAAAAATCGCCTCCCATAAAATAGTCCATAACTGATGTATAGAGAACATCAAGGCTCCATTTAGGATCTTCTTTAAAACTATTAAATTGAGTTTTCTTTGAAACCCTTCTTAGCTTACATATAATTAAAGACTTTGACTCCCATGACTTAAATAATAAAAGTAATAGTAATAGAGGTATATTGATGTCAAAATCAAGCTTTATTAATTCAATATATAGTTTTAATTCTTCTTCTGTTGGTAGATCGAAATTCCAATCACTTTTATAAGGGGGATGAGTTTTATCAATATCTACCTTGTCTGATAAAGTACCCAGATGATTAGCTACTTCAATAACACCACGAGCATAATCACGCAAAAGTATATGTACTGGTGGTGTACCTTCTTTAAATACCCATTCATAGATTTTGTTTGCAAGTTCTCCTATTTTGTCAGCATCATTGCTAACCATTGCGACTCCATAAGCAACAGCATAGAGCCGTTCTAATACATAAATATCATCAACTTCTAAAAACTGCTCGATAACTTTGACTAAAACTTGAGGTCTTGGATGTAGCATTGAAACAAGAGCTTTTGTTGCACGATCGCGAAGAAAACGATGAGATATTGTTAAAAACCATGTCAAAGCAATTGCACAAAGTTCGATGGATTCATCTGAGATATGGTCTTTTTCGGCTTCCCAGACCCATTCAAGTAAACGATCGACTGCCCCTTTTTGTTCATACTGATCGAATAAATAAATAGACCAAATTGCATCGCGATCTGGCATTCTGAGATTTATGAGATGACGATGAAGAGATTTTGCATTTAAAGGATGTTCAGGATCGGTAGCTACTGTCAGTAGTACATTATAAACTTTTTCTTCGTTTCCTTCTTCTTGGAATATTTCATCAAGATAATCTTTGGTTGTTTGAGTTATTTTAGTGGGATTACGCCAAATAAGACTTTGTAAAAATGGATGTTCAAACCACCATAATCTAATTGATGTTAATTCCATTACTTCTTTTCCAAGTCGTTCAGGAATTTGAATACATAAAGCTTCCAGTAAACCACTTATACTCTGTGTATTCCATCTAGCTGCTACTAACCTACCTAGCGGTTTATTTTCATCAAATGATTCAGTTGGCTTGTCTTTATCAAGGTAGTTTTTCAGCAAATAACGGACTATTAAATGATCGCTAAATTTTTCGTAGGGAAACTTAATAATATCAATCTTTTGATTTTGTTCTTCTTCATATTCGTCTTCTGAGGCACGATAAATTAAATCTTCTGATAGTAACCCCTCAGCAAGCAGGTGAGAAAATAAGCTCTGTGAAAAAATCTTATTAGGCAAGAAATAATTAACAATACTTTTTGCTTCTTCTCTATGTATCCAAGGCTGTTCTTTTTCTGCTATTCTACAGGCTAAAGCTTCTACTGATTTTCTTACTAAATTAGTCTTATCATCATAATCGAGTCGTACACATAAAACCTCATTAACTGAATCTATAAATAGATTAAAAACAGCAGTAATCCCCTTCATGCCTTTAGGGATTCGTGTTAATTTACGATTTTTAATACCTTTACAAAGTGTTTTTAAGAAAAGTGGATTAGAAAACTCTGGAACTAACAAAGGAACGTTAGGATGTTCAATGCCATAATGAGAAAAAAAGGTTTTAGTAGCAATATATTCATGGTTAGCAAATCCATGATGTTCAACTGTAACTAACTTTTCTGGAACAATGCTTTTTGGTATTGTTACGCTTTCGTATGAAGTACGACAGCTTACTGCAATAGTAATGCGTGGATAGTTATGCAAAACAGCTAACATACCTGCTAGTTCCTTTTTCCATAAACCTTTATCATCACTCTCATTAAGAGCATCAATCAAAATCATTGCATGACTACCACAAGCTTGTGCAGCAGCATCTAATGCGCCTAAAAACTCGTCACGCTGACAAGAAAGGTGCAATCTCTGCATTATTTGAATCCAAGGGTTGCCTTGACAAAAGTGCTGACCCAATAAAATTATGGTCGGAAGTGAGTTATCAAGACGATGTTTAGCTATATCACAGAAGAGATGAGTTTTACCTGTTCCAGCTTCACCCGTAAGTAGAAGTGCGCCTTGATTACACGCAGCAGTAATATCACTGGTAGCAAAATCGTAAATTTCAATTCCTATTTCTTTTACTTTTGAAATTTTATAACGAACTGTTTGTAATAAGTCTTCAATTGAACGATGAATGTCTCTATTTTCTATTTTTTCTCCTTGGTCTTCGTTATGAGATGGATTCACTTGCCGAATTTGTGTGTAACTATCATATTGAAAAACTTTTTTTGACCAACAAGCAATTAAATCAAAATCAATGGGTGACAATTCCTGTCTATCAGATGCTTTTTTCAATGCAGTGATGAGTAAGTTGACATCTTTACTCAGATCGTTTAAAGAGTTAGCTACATTAGGAACTTTCTCCTGTAAGTCTTCTGATAGCTTGGCATCTTTCCACTTTCGACAAAGCTGACTGTATAAGTTATCAATGCGGTCAAAGAAAATATCTGTTCTACCAAGTCCTTCAAATATTTGAGCTTGTGGTAAATCAACATGAATTTCTGGTGTGTATCGTGGGCAAGCATTTTCTCTAACTTCTTGAAAACGCTGAATCATCCATTCATTAGTTAGTTCTTGTTTATTAAACCAAAAATAGGCACGACCAGCATACTGAGGTTGTGGGCGAGAAAGCCTTTCAAGAATTTCTGATTCTCCCCAATAAACAAACTGAACTGTCATATCACGTTCTTTAGCCCATCCTTTCCATTTTTGAACACCCTTATCCCAGCGATCCATTTGGGATTGTTTTCCGTCCTGGCGTCCTTCAGTACGGTTAATGGGCAAACAGACTATATATTCAGTTAAATTTGGATGTTTATTCAAAGCTGTTTCAACAGAGTCATCAATTTGTGTCCATTGACTAGAGCCCAATCCATCAGGAAAATATTTTGCTTGCCAAGCCTTCTCATTTCCATTAGGTAATCGCCAGTAACATTCAACACCACCATCTCCTCCAGCACCTTTGCGACGAAAAATAGAGCCTTTTGGTACTTCCTCAAATGATGCAAGTTGACAGCATAGTTCTTCAAATCCTTTATCTTGACTACCTTTGTGAGTGCGAATGTCTTTTAAATCGATTTTAGTCATTACTAATACTCTCCTAGACAAAACTAACGTTCTACTTAGCTAATCTCTGATTCACGGACAGGCTTATATTTTATTCATCTGCCCGATCGAGTACATAAAACTGACTGCTGACTAATGACTAATGACTGCTGACCAAAGCTTGCCGCTGAGCGTCCAACAATTCTTGAATCCCGGTTTCTGCCACATCCAAAATTTGATTTAACTGACTCCGGCTGAAACTTCCTGCTTCCGCCGTTCCCTGAATTTCGATGATATTCAAATCTGCATTCATCACCACATTGCAATCAATTTCAGCCGCCACATCTTCCAGATAATTCAAATCTAAAAACGGCTCCCCTTCCAAAAGTCCGACAGACACCGCCGCTACTTGACGAATCATGGGCGATCGCACTAAATCACCTTTTTGCACCAACTTATTCAAAGCATCAGCCACAGCCACAAACCCGCCAGTAATTGAAGTCGTGCGAGTCCCCGCATCCGCTTGCAAAACATCCGCATCCACAAGTATGGTGCGTTCCCCCAATAATTGCATATCCAAGCACGATCGCAAACTGCGTCCAATCAACCGCTGAATCTCTTGAGTCCGTCCCGATAATTTCATAAATTCCCGCTCTTGTCGCTGCGGGGTAGAACCAGGCAACATTCGGTATTCCGCTGTCAGCCAACCTTGTCCGGTATTCTCCAGAAATCTCGGCACTCCCGGCTTGATTGTAACGCTGCAAAGTACCTGAGTATCGCCACTTTTTGCTAGCACGGAACCGCTAGCAAATTTAGTAAACTGTCGATCGAAACTAATCGGACGAAGTTGATTTGGTTGTCTGCCATCTGGACGCTGGAAAGACATAATATTTAGGTGATTGGTAATGGGTAATTGGGCATTAAAAATTTAAAATAGGGTATTAATCTTCCGGTTTTTTTTTATTCGGTAAATATGCAGTCATTCAATCTAAAATCTAAAATCTAAAATGCTATGACGATTAGCCCTTAGCCTCGATTAACTTGAGAATATCCTGCTGGACTTGTTGTGGGGGTTGAGCGCCATCAATAGTTAACAATTTGTTGCGGTATTCGTAATACTCTAAAAGAGGAATAGTGCGTTCGTGGAACAAATCGAGCCGACGCTGTAAAATTTCAGGGTGGTCATCCGATCGATCGCGCTCGATCGACCTGCTCAGCAAAACCTCGATCGGCACTTTCAGCCAAACTGCCCAATCTAGCTCCTGCGCCAACTCCTCTAATAAAAAATCCAACTCCTCAGCTTGAAAAGCAGTTCGCGGATAGCCCTCCAATACCCAGCCATTAAAGACATCCCACAGCAGCAGTCGGCGGCGAAAGAATTTAATCATAGTTGCGTCGGGAACTAATTCCCCTCTTTCGACATAAGACGCCGCCAACTTGCCTAAATCTGTGTCTTCTGCGATCGCCTCCCGTAGAATGTCCCCCACAGCCAGCAAAGGAAGGCTCAAATTGCTGCACAGTAGTTCAGCCTGAGTTCCCTTTCCCGCTCCTGGCCCTCCCAGAATCACCACTCTCACAGTCCCTGCTCCTAGTGCCGCGACATTCAAATTTTACGCGATGTGTGTACCTTTTCTGAAAAGCCCTAGACGCAGCGAGACTCTCATCACCTTGGTTTTTCACCCTATAACTGTATAAATGTCAAGCTCCACGCCGTATTTTCCTAAAAAACCCCGTTTCTGTGTAACTGCTAATTGAGTTCAAAAATCGCACAAACGACTGCGAATGCCACTGCCGCGAGCTTTTGACAACTTGTATATCTAGTGTTCGATCCGATGTGCACTCGGCCCCGTACACTATATATTGTCAAGCAGGCTTCAGCCACGCCAAGGTCGGAGCTGCACTCAAGACTTAGTTGCTGATTAAATATTGCCCTATGGTTGCTCAGTTACAAACCCCTAAACTAAATTTAAACCACAGCTTGCCCTACACAGTTCAAGGGCTGGTGCAAGTCTTTACAGGCCCGCACCGCTGCTTTTTTACCAGTGTGATGGCTCAAGCCCTCAGAATTGCAGGACAGGGAGCTCCCGTGCTAGCTGTGCAGTTCCTCAAAGGGGGAATTAATCAAGGGCATCAGCATCCGGTGCGGCTGGGGCAAAATTTAGATTGGGTGCGCTGCGATTTGTCACGCCCGATTGAGAATGCTGATTTAGATGAGCTGGAGACGCGATCGATCGAACAATTGTGGCAGTATGTTCAAAATGCGGTGCGCGAAGGTCGTTATTCCTTAGTTATTCTCGATGAATTGAGTTTAGCTGTTAATTTGGGGTTGATTCCCGAAGCCGAAGTGGTGGCATTGATTGACAGCAAGCCGCATCATTTGGATATGATTTTTACCGGGCCATCCATGCCCCAAAGAATTTTGGATGTTGCCGACCAAATTACTGAAATTCGCCGCAGTTAAGGACAATGATTCAAGTTGCGATCGCTTTTTTAGCGGTCGCATTTTTTATGTAAAAAAACAGTATCAAAAAAAAGAGGCGATCGCTTAGCTCAAAGAGCGATCGCACGCTGATCAATTTACCAGCGACGTTACGCTTGAACTACCGGATCGAAAACAACACTCAATCGATCCGCCGGCACCATCCGCTTGAGAATTTTCAAGTGACCGTCTGCATCAGACCAACTGCGAAACTCACCCACAACCACCTTTTCCACATTTGGAAGCGAGCGAACTATAGTCCACGGCTTGAGACGTTTTTCTTGCAACATACTAGATAAATCTCCTTGGTAAATTGGAGCAAAAGCCAGTCCCCATGGTTGGCCACGGTCGAGGACTGGCTTTTGACTTTGCAAACTTGCCCTTCTCTAAGAACATAGCACAAAAAAAAGGGTTTGTGATTATATCTTATTTTTCGCTTTTTTTAGAGCTATTTTCTACATAACAGATGATTAAACTCAAAACTTGTTAACTCTTTAATTCCCAACTCAAAACTATTTCATGACAAACACTTCGACTTCGCTTGGGGTGCAGCCTGACTAATAAATTCTGCCTTCTACCTTCTACCTTCCTTCTACAAATCCCGCCGCGACAGCAGAAACCAGATCCCACCCAAACCCAAAACACCGCACAAAACCCCGCCTTCCCACCCAAAAACAGTCCCCCCCGGCAAATGTCCAGGCTTTGCTTTAGAAGTAAAATTCAGCTCCGAATAGTATACCCACTGGCTGTTAACCCGCCAGCCCACGCGATCGCCAAACTTCTCCCAAACTGTAGCATCATAAACACCAGGCTTTCCCCCCAACTTGAGCCACAAACCCTTTTGCACAGAAAAACCAAATCTGCGGTGACTGTGCCGCACCCAAAGTTGATCGATAGTCTGCAAATCCTTAGCTGGAAACTTCCTAATATCTTCCTCGCTCAAATAACCCCGTGAATTTTGCTGCATCACCTCCAGCATTTTCGCAGAAGTTTCCTCATCAGCACCCCGCCAATTTTTAGCAGCCAGCAGCCTTGCCAAGTGAGAATAATCAATACCTTTTTCCGACTCTAAATTCACAGAAATTAGCGGAGTCTCAGTCACAGGTTGAGTCGGAACCGAAGGACTAACAACAGTTGCCTGCTGCGACTTTTCCAGCACGGGGACAACAACAACAGGAGGTTTTAAAGCATCCAAAACTTCCACAGCCGATTTGTAGCGATCTTTAACATATTCCTGAATCAACTTATCCAAAACCCGACCTAAATCCTCGCTAATTTGTGTTCCTTTTGGCAAAGCCTCCCTCCAAAGCCAGCGGCCTTCAAGTGGATCGTAAAGGTCATCGTGAATGTCCCCATAGATATCCAGGTAAGGCATAACAGAAGTCAGCAAGCGGATGCAAGTCACCCCCAAACTATAAAGGTCGCTAGCAGGAACAGCCCTACCGTGACGCTGTTCAAGAGCCGCGTAGCCGGGAGTTCCCAACTTAGTTCCTGTTTTGGTCGGAGCAGCAGCTACTACCTGTTTAGAAACCCCAAAATCTATTAGCACTAACTTACGATCGCGAGATCTGCGGATCACATTCTCAGGCTTAATATCGCGGTGAATTACATTTCTGTCGTGAACAAACTTCAGTAAAGGCAACAAATCTAACAGCAGTTCGCAAGTTTTAATTTCGCTATAAGCACCGTAGTTATCTAACTCATCCTTTAAATTATTGCCATCAATAAACTCTTGGACTAAATACAAGCGCCCATCTTCCTCAAAATAAGAAATTAACTGAGGAATTTGCGGGTGCTTCAGTTCGTATAACCGCCTTGCCTCTTGTTCAAACAGTCGAACATATTTTTTAAAATGACCGGGCTTCCGCTGAAATTCTTGAGGGGGTGACAACTGTTTAATCACGCACAATTCCTCAAATTTTCCATGATTAACAGCTCGAAAAGTCCTACCAAATCCCCCGTCGCGCAGCGGCTCAGTTGCTGAATAAAGGTCTTTTAGCAGCAGCTTTGAACCACAATTAAGACAATACTTTGTGCCTGGTGGGTTCTGACGCTTGTCTCTTGGGCAATCGAGATTAAGGCAGTATGTCATATATTAAAAAAATGCGAACAAAATTATACTCAGGGTTTTATATTATTCAAGAGTCCGATCGCGAGCTGGTTTTTGTAGAGGCGAGACCTCGAACCTTACGGAGACGGCAGCCACCCTCGCGCTCGGAGGGGGCGCTCTCACCAAACTGCCCCTGAGCAAGTATAACTCTCTTGAGGGTTGGACCTCAAACTCGAAGTCCATATCTAACCTTAGACTCCGCTCCGTGCAAAACATTTGATTTAGCGGTCAAAGAGCCAGCAGATCAAACAGAAATAGTAATTTATTACCAGCCCCGTGAGTTCTGCAACGCCAAAAAAACTGAGGATTCCGCCTGAGATATAATTTTATTGCCAGAGAGAAGCACGCTAACGGGAGCCACAGCTTCCGTCAAGTTCGATCTACTTTAATATCTTACCCGGATAATTTTTAACTTAACCAGGCATAATTAACAACCCAAAAATCCCCAACAAACGCACGTTAAAATCAATAATAGCTTCCTCGATCGCAACCCGATCCAGACCAGACACTTAGCCAGTTTTCCCTGTTTCCTTTTTTCAGCTATTACCAGTTATATCTAATTCGATCGGTCTACTTAATTAGGAATCGCCAGTGACACCAAAACTACAGCCCTCTCCCACTCCAAACTCCCGCATAAAATCACCAAAAGTACCATGGTTCGAGCGGTTCATGGCACTGGTCGCCCTAGGAAATTTAAGTCTAGTATTATTTGACATAACTTACGTCCCCGGTCGAGATTTCTACCTCCGGCAACTGCCAGTTCTAACTCAAGTATACGACCCATTTAAAGGAATTAAACCCCACCGAGACACCCAGCAATATCTAGAAACCTTAGAGGAGTTAAAAATTCAAGTAGTTCAAACAGGGTTGCCCTCTCCCCAAGTAGCAGCAAAATTGCAGGAAATAAACACTCTGAGCGCGAAAATGATCGACGAAGATCCCTTTCGAGTAGCATCAAAAAGCGGCACCCTAGAAAAAATCAAAGACCGGATGCGCCATCGCGTCCCAAATCCGCAAGACTCCGCTAAACAATCATTCCAAACATTCTGGAGTCCTGACTATTTAAACAAACAAGGCTGGCAAAAAGAAATCAAGTGGTTTGACTCCAAAATCAAGCCATTAATCGCCACCAACTATTTCCGCGAGATTGGAGAAAACGGCGAATTCACCGATAACTTCTGGCTAATTGACCTGCCATTCATTGCCATATTCGCGATCGAATTTCTCGCCCGTACCTACTTGATCAGCCGCCGCCACCGCAGCGTCACTTGGCGATCAGCTATGCTTTGGCGATGGTACGACATCTTTCTGCTCCTCCCATTCTGGCGCCTGTTGCGAGTATTACCTGTCACAATTCGCATCCACCAAGCCAAAATGCCGGATCTCCAACCCATACGCACCCAAATCAGCCGAGGTTTCGTCGCCAACTTCGCCCAAGAATTGACCGAAGTAGTAGTAATTCAACTCATCAACCAGATGCAACAATCAATTACCACAGGCGAACTAGCTCGTCAACTATTTCAATCTAAAAAACAGCGCTATCTAGACATCAACAATATCAATGAAATAGAAGCGATCGCCACCCATCTAGTCCAAATAACCGTCTACAAAGTCCTCCCCCAACTCCAGCCAGACCTAGAAGCCCTTCTGCGGTACAATATTGAAACCTTCCTCAAACAATCCCCCCTGTATGAAGGATGGAAGCAAGTACCCGGTCTGGGTAACCTGCCCGGACAGCTAGCAGAGCAATTAGTTGCAGAACTCTCAAAATTAGTCACCCTCGGCCCCCAAGATGCCTACGAAGCCTTCAAAATCGCCAGCGAAGACCCCATAAGCATCAAACTCTCCAGCCAGCTAGTCCAACATTTCGGGCAAGCTTTAGGAACCGAACTGCAACAGCAGCACACCTGGCAAGAAATACAACTGCTGCTGTGCGACTTCCTAGAAGAGTTCAAAATCAACTACATTCAGCGGTTGAGCGAAGAAGACTTCGAGAAAATTTTAGAACAAGCCAAAGAATTGCAACGGATAGCCCCGCGTTAGGGCAAGTCTCCCCAGGCGATGCCCCCTTGGTAGCGGTACAACACCGCTTCGACGAACAACCAATTGTAAGCAGACTGTCCCACCCACATCACCTTCACGTCCGCGCCACAAATCTTTGATCCTTTCCCACTGTTAATCCTGTAGGGCATAACGGCGACTTGTCATGGCGATGAAATCCTTCTAGTCGGCTGTATCTCTCCTTTACCTTTTTTTTCATCAACTGATGACAAACCCTAGCCTCTCGGATTTGAAGAACCTTAAAATCCTTGCCAGCCATGTGTTCACCTCTAATACCAAATTCACTATTAAGCTGAGAAAGTGTCGCAGAATTAAAAGAATAGCCTCAGCTTTCTCCTGTGTCATAATCCCCTCTGCTCCCTCGCTCTAGTTATTTTTTTCTTCCCCAATTAGCAATTAGCAATTACCCTGCTGTAACTCTTGCAAATAAAACTTGCTGGAATTGTAAAGTTTCATCTGCGATCGGCATTCTCTACGAGAGTCATCTACAGGTTTGTGCATCAAATCTTCAGCGCGGTAGTGAGTTAGACCGCCGTTACGGTTCTCAGCGGCCTGCGTGTCATTTTTTTAGCGAGAAAGGTCTATTTTTTTTAGACGTATATTATATCACTTTATATGTAAGTTTAATGAAATTATACTTTTTAGTAGCACTGTGTAAAGTAAAGTTAAAAACTACTACAAATATCTCTAAACGAGGTAATCTATTAGATAGGGTTTCTAACTGCTTTGCTAAGCGATAAAAAACTTACAACTGCTAGAAAAAAATAAGCGAGTCAGGATTTTAAGTCAGCTATAATTATAACACTTTCAGGGAAAATACGTAAGTAGCAATGCTTGTTTAAGCAAGTTACTGTCTCAAACTTTTCACTAACTATTAGAGATTGCTTTTCAATATATATTTCCTCAGCCTCATTTCACTAAATCCACTGAGATTTTTCAGCCAACTCGTTACCTCAGGAGTAACACGAATCAATGTCACAGACCTCTCCAAGCACTTTCCTGTCAAATCGTTCTAAAAAAAAGGTGTCCCTGCGCCTGATTTTAGTATTGCCATTCGTTCTGCAAATATTTGCTGCCGTCGGGTTGACAGGCTGGCTATCCTTACGCAACGGGCAAAAAGCAGTCAACGAAGTGGCCAGCCAGTTGCGGAGTGAAATTACGGCCCGCATCCAGCAGCAGCTCAACACTTACCTAGATACAGCCCCTCGCGTCAATCAACTGAATGCCAATGCCCTTCGCCTAGGATACTTAAATCCCGACAAATTGGAGAGTATGGAGCGCTATTTGTGGGAGCAACTTCAAGCTTTTCCTTCTCTGCCCCAGATGGGTTTTGCTACTAAAACGGGAGAGTTCATGGCGATTGAACGCCAAGAGAATGGCAAAATATTTTTTAAAATAGCAGACAAAGAGCATCGGAATGAACTTCATATTTATGAATCTGATAGCAAAAACAATCAAAGAAAGCTCTTACAAGTCTCCCGCAACTACAATATACTCCGCCGTTCATGGTATAAAGACAGTGTACGCTTAGGCCAGCCCACATGGAGCGAAATTTTTCCGCTTACAGGTCAGAAAACGCTCTCCCTCCCTGCCGGACATCCAGTTTATGACGAAAGTGGCGAACTGCGCGGAGTATTCGTTGCTAATTTTTTGATCTCTTTCCTCAGCGACTTTCTGCAAAGCATAAAAATCGGTCGATCGGGACAGACATTCATTATGGAACGTTCTGGACTCCTAGTAGGGAGTTCCACTCTCAAAGAAGCATTTATCATCAACAATGGCAAACTAGATCGCCTGAATGCTTTAGAGAGCACAGATGATTTAATTCGGCTGACAACAGCGCATTTAAAAGAACACTTTGGCGACCTCACTAAAATTAATAGCTCTCAGCAATTGGATTTTACGATCGCCGGCCAGCGAGAATTCCTCCAAGTTCTGCCCTTTCAGGATAGCCGAGGATTGGACTGGCTGATCGTCGTCGTAGTTCCTGAAAGCGATTTCATGGATCAAATTAACGCCAATACCCAGACTACGATTTTGTTGTGTTTGGGAGCCTTGGCGCTGGCTACAGTTTTGGGAATTTTAACCGCACGCTGGATTACCAGCCCGATTCTCGGTTTGAGCGCAGCTTCGAGAGCGATCGCCACTGGCGAGTTAAAAGAAAATGTGCAGGTAAAAGGCATAGAAGAACTAGAAGTTTTGGGTCAGTCTTTCAACCTTATGGCACAACAGTTGCGCGAATCCTTTGAGGCGCTAGCCAAGACCAATTCCGAGCTAGAAATCCGAGTAGAAGAACGCACCGCTGAACTGACGGAAGCAAAACAAATCGCTGATACTGCAAACCAAGCTAAAAGTGAATTTTTAGCGAATATGAGTCACGAATTGAGAACGCCACTCAATGGAATTTTAGGATACGCTCAAATCCTAGAACGCTCAAAAACGATGGCTCCGAAAGATATCCAAGGCATCAGTATTATTCACCAGTGTGGTTCCCACCTGTTAACCCTGATTAATGACATCTTAGACCTCGCTAAAATTGAAGCTCAGAAATTGGAACTGTACGCGAAAGATTTCCATTTTCCTTCCTTTTTGCAGGGAGTCGCGGAAATCTGCCGCATCCGAGCCGAACAAAAAGGAATTGCTTTTGTTTATCAACCCAGTTTGGAAATTCCTGCTGGCATCTACGCTGACGAGAAACGCTTGCGACAGGTACTAATTAACTTACTGAGCAATGCAATTAAGTTTACAGACTCGGGACGAGTGACTTTTAAGATAGAACATCTGGAAAAGGGGACAGGTGAAAAGCTACAAACCAATGAGCAAATGCCAGACTCACCAATTCACAAAATTAGATTTCAAATTGAAGATACTGGCGTGGGTATGACACCCGAACAATTAAAAAAAATATTTTTGCCTTTTGAACAGGTAGGAGACAGCAAGCGTCAGGCGGAAGGAACCGGGCTCGGTTTAACAATTAGCCAGAAAATTGTTGAAATGATGGGTAGTACAATTCAAGTAAAAAGTCAGTCAGGAGTCGGCAGTGTTTTTTGGCTAGATTTGGATTTACCGGAAGCGGCAGACTGGGCAAATACAGCCACGGTTGCCAAGCAAAGAAAGCTGGTTGGCTACCAAGGTAGAAAGCAGAAAGTTTTGGTTGTGGATGACAAATGGGAAAACCTCTCGGTCATTGTCAATCTCCTGGAACCCCTCGGCTTTGAAGTAACCGAAGCTAAAAACGGTCAAGAGGGTTTAGAAAAAGTAGAAGAGTTTAAGTTTGATTTGATTATTACTGACTTGGTGATGCCAGTGTTAGATGGCTTTGAGATGATGCGCCGTATCCGAAATTTGCCCCACTATAAAGACGTGGCAATCATTGCTTCATCTGCCAGTGTATTTGCTACCGATCAACATAAAAGTTTGGAGGGGGGAGCCAACGATTTTCTCGGTAAGCCAGTGCAGGCAGAAGAGCTATTTGAGATATTGCAAAAGTATTTAAAACTTGAATGGATATATGAGGAACGAAAAAATGAAAAAATCAGCGCTATTCCTTTTTCATCAGATCCTCAATCACTTTCTGAATCTACCTCTGTAGTTGCTCCCCCGCCCGGAGAAATGGAACTTTTATTTGAACTGGCTATGAGAGGCAACGTGAAAGGAATTGTGAAGCGCAGTGAGCACCTAGAGAAGTTAGATCAGCAATTTGTGCCCTTTGCTGTTGAGCTGCGCCAGTTAGCCCAAGGTTATCAAGTCAAAAAAATCAAAGAGTTTATTACATCCCACAGGATAGAAAAAGAATGAAGGCAGCAAATATGGAAACAAGTAGCATCTTAATCGTCGATGACAATCCTAGCAATCTGGACGTGCTTTCTGAAGCTTTAGCTGGTTCAGGATGGGAGATATTGGTAGCAACTGATGGCGAAACTGCCATCGAACAGGCTGAATATAGTCAGCCTGATTTGATTCTGTTAGATGTGATGATGCCAGGAATTGACGGGTTTGAAACCTGCCATCGGTTGAAGGCAAGTCCGTTGACGAACGAAATTTCCGTAATTTTTATGACCGCTCTTTCTGACATAGGAGATAAGGTCAAAGGCTTTAATTTAGGGGCGGTGGATTACATTACTAAGCCCTTTGAACAAAAGGAGGTGTTAGCTCGCGTCAACCTCCATTTAAAACTGCGTTCTTTGACTAAAATTCTCGCCGAGCAAAACCTAATGCTGAAACTGGAAATAGAAGACAGGCTCGCAGCAGAAGCAGCGTTACATCAGCTCGCGCAGGAGTTAGAAAAACGGGTGGAAGAACGAACGGCTGAACTTTCTCAAGCTTTAGAGAATCTTAAAAAAGCTCAAGTGCAAATCGTTCAAAGTGAAAAGATGGCTTGCCTTGGTCAACTTGTAGCTGGGGTGGCTCACGAAATTAACAATCCAGTTAGTTTTATATCCAATAATATCCCTATTGCCAAGGAATATATTGCCGATTTGATCGGGATGACTCGGCTTTGCCAGCACAACGTTACTTCGACATCAGAATTTGAGGATAAGTGCCAGGAGATTGAGTTAGATTTTATTGTTGAAGATTTGCCAAAAATTATTGATTCAATGGCGGTCGGAACAGAGCGACTTTACAATCTTTCTATGTCACTGCGTAATTTTTCTCGGTTGGATACATCGGCACTAACGCCAGTGAATATTCACGATGGGCTAGATAGTACCCTGTTGATTTTAGGTCATCGATTGAAAGGTAAAGGCACTCACCCAGCTATTAAGGTTATTAAAGAGTACGGCGAATTACCGCTGGTAGAGTGCTATCCTGGGCAAATCAATCAGGTGTTTATGAATGTATTAGCGAATGCAATTGATGCTTTAGAAGAGTCTACGATAAGTTGTCCGCTCTGCGGGGAAAAGCAACAGAGCAATGACAATCCACAGATTCGGATATCTACTGAAATGCTTCAGGGCGACAGAGTGGTGATTCGGATTGCTGACAATGGGCTGGGGATAACGCCGGAGATAATGCAGCATTTATTTACGCCGATGTTTACTACAAAATCAGTGGGTAAAGGGACAGGTTTAGGCTTGTCTATTAGCCGTGAGATTGTAGAAGCAAAACATGGGGGTACGCTGACCTGCATCTCCTCGCCCAAATGGGGGGTAGAGTTTGTAATTGAGCTTCCTATTCAGCATTAGTAATGGGGATTTTTTATGGTGAATCTTAGTTTGGCTGTTTTGTCAATATACCGTTAATTTGGCGATCGCCCATGTCGAATCTACCAATCACCCTCACTGTCAAACTCTTCGCCACCTATCCAGAAGCAGAGGGCTTGTCCGAACTAAAATGAGAATTTCCCAAAGAAACTCCCGTATCGCAAGTCCTAGAACGCCTGAGTGACCATCGCCAACAGTTTTAGGGACGATCGCACCGGCTTCGGTATCAACCAGGAATTTGCCCTCGCCCCACCCCACTCCAAAACGGTGATCGAGTCGTCCTTATTTCCCCTGTCAGCTCTCCTCTTCTGCCCTCGGACAGTCCGCCAATGCCGATTCGGTTTGTCACCGGACGGGCGATCGAGCTAAACTGAGAACAGAGGCCTCCCTTCGATCGGAAGAAGTCCTCAAACTTCTTGGAAGAAATTGTTTTACCTAGGAGTGGGTCAAGCCCACTTTTTTTGTTGCATTAGTCGCAGGAAAAGAGCTCGGGGCGTCTGACTTGCAAGTTGAGGACTGATTTAGTAGGGGTACCCCCCCGCTTGAGATCCCCTGCTGGGATGTTGGGTAAGTCCCAAAGTTGAAGACGAAAGTCGCAGCCACCTAATCAAACCACCTCAAAGCCAAGCAATCTCAACACCAAATTTTTCCTTGCCCCTGTCCGAGTTTAGGAGTTTTAACTTAAGTATTCGATATGACTCATCCCCTAATCCCACAAATCATTGACTTAGCTACCCCCGTTGCGGAAACACTGGGATTGGAAGTAGTGGGAGCAGTGTTTCACACCAACCAAAATCCTCCCGTGTTGCGGGTAGACATCCGCAACCTCCAACAAGACACTGGTTTAGCCGACTGCGAGCGCATGAGCACAGCCCTCGATGCTGAGTTAGAGGCAGCCGACATCATACCCGATGCCTACGTGCTAGAGATTTCCAGTCCCGGAATATCCCGATTGCTCAGCAGCGATCGAGAATTCATTACCTTTAAAGGTTTCCCCGTGACAGCCAAAACCACCGAACCGGACTCGCGAATCAAAGAGTGGAAAGGACTACTCCTGGGCCGGGATGAAACAGCGGTTTATCTCAATCAAAAAGGGCGACAGGTTAAAATTCCCCGCCCTCAAATTGTCAAAGTTGAACTAGACGAAGGAAAGGAGATGTAGAGGGAAATTTTGAGTTTTGAGTTTTGAGTTTTGAGATTGCCTCGCAGCAAGCTGAAAACGCTTGGCTGCGAGTTAATTTTTAACAATCACATCTCTAGCAGCAGGTTGAACAGGGACAACAAATAAATTGTTACAGCACCGAGTTCCCCTAATCCAATCCAGTAACTCATCACTCCTCTGTCATCACTTTTTCTTGAAAATTTCCAAGTACCAATTACCGATTACCAGTTACCAGTTACTTATTACCACAGCAAAAAAGGAGAGTTTTATATGTCAATGGTTCCCCTGCCCGGACTAAAAGAAATGGTCGAAGGTATTAGCAAAGAACGCAATTTACCCAAACACGCCGTCCAAGCAGCCTTGCGAGAAGCCCTGCTCAAAGGATACGAACGCTACCGCCGTACCCAAAAACTCGATCACTTCAGCGAAGAATACTTCGACAACTTTGATGTAGAACTCGACGCAGAACAAGAAGGTTTCCGCGTTTTAGCCAACAAAACTATTGTCGAAGAAGTCATCAATCCCGATCACGAAATCTCACTTACGGAAGTGCAAGAAGTAGCCACGGAAGCTCAGCCTGGGAGCATCGTGCTCGTAGACGTAACACCAAATCAAAAAGAATTTGGTCGCATGGCCGCGATCCAGACCAAACAAGTCCTGGCTCAAAAACTGCGCGACCAACAGCGCAAAATGATTCAAGAAGAGTTTAAAGATTTAGAAGAAACTGTTCTTCAAGCAAGAGTGCTCAGGTTTGAGAGGCAGTCGGTAATTTTAGCAGTTACCAGCAGCTTCGGTCAGCCAGAAGTAGATGCCGAACTCCCGAAGCGCGAACAGTTGCCCAACGACAATTATCGGGCCAACGCTACATTCAAGGTTTATCTCAAAAAAGTAGGCGAAGGCTCTACTAGAGGGCCACAGTTACTTGTTTCTAGAGCCGACGCAGGTTTGGTGGTTTACCTGTTTGCTAACGAAGTACCAGAAATAGAAGACGGGGTGGTGAGGATTGTCGCCGTAGCCAGGGAGGCAAATCCGCCCTCCCGGCACGTCGGCCCCCGGACTAAAATAGCAGTTGATACTCTCGATCGCGACGTAGACCCCGTAGGAGCCTGCATCGGAGCGCGGGGATCGCGGATTCAGGTAGTAGTCAACGAATTGCGCGGCGAAAAAATCGACGTGATCCGCTGGTCTCCAGACCCAGCAACTTATATTGCCAACGCTCTGAGTCCCGCTAGAGTAGATGAAGTGCGTTTAGTCGCTCCAGAAGGCAGGAGAGCTCACATTTTGGTCGCTGAAGACCAACTCAGTCTTGCCATTGGCAAAGAAGGTCAGAACGTCCGTCTCGCGGCCCGCCTAACCGGTTGGAAAATCGATATCAAAGATATTGCTAAGTACGATCGCGCCGCCGAAGACAGCAAATTGGCCGCAGAAGCAACTAGGCTCGAAGAACTAGCAGGCGACTACGACGCAGACGAAGCGGGCGACTACGACAGCGACGAGGAAACCGCAGAATTTGAGGAAGAGGAGGCAGCCCCCACGGAGGAAACCGAAGCCACAGTCTAAAAACTGTGACATTTACAAGATTTTCTCTATTCGGGAGACAAGCAGGACTTGTCCCCTACTCCCCTCTCTCTCCCTCACAAGAAATGAAACCGAACTACCGGTGCTGTGCAAGTTGTCGAAAAATAGCTCCTAAGGAAGCTTTTTGGCGAGTAGTCAGGCTCTATCCTTCTCATCAGGTACAATTAGATCGTGGCATGGGCCGTTCTGCTTACCTTTGTCGGGAAACAGAATGCCTCAAAGCAGCTCAGAAAAAAAATCGACTTGGGCGATCGCTCAAAGCGCCTGTGTCTGACGAACTGTACCAAACACTTTGGCAGCGTTTAGCCACATCTGACTGTACATCTTACTCTGGCTCACCCGGATGAAAAACCGACAATAGTTCGGCATCGACTGTATAAACCCTCTTGGCAGCCCTACCAGTAATTACCGGTAGCGCCAGCTATAAAACCCCAATCCGATCTGCCCACCAGTCTGGAAAGATTTGTGTCAGATTAGATAAGGGTAGGGTACTAGCAGAGGTATCCTCAAGGTGGAAAGGCAAACTTTGAAGCTTGAGAGAGTGGGTTTTGCCAAAACTCAGACTTCGGAGTTCCAAGTTGCCAAACAGACTTGAGAATTCTTCAACCGCAGACTTCAGCGAGTTGCATCTTTCTAGATAAAATTGCTGAGAGAGTACCGCAACCCCGATTCCTGACACTGAATCAATCACACCGAATGATGTCGTCATTAGCACAAAAAATCACAATGTAAAAACTGGTTGGCATAAAAGAGGGCAGAGTGGATGAACAACGGCAAAGTAAGAATTTACGAATTATCACGGGAACTAAATTTGGATAATAAAGACATCTTGGCAGTATGCGAGCGGCTCAATATTTCAGTCAAGAGCCACAGCAGCACAATTACAGAATCCGAAGCAGAGCGCATTCGCAAAACGGCGGAAAAATACGTAGCCAGTAGCCACTCTTCCCCCGGCAAGCCAGCTCCACCCGAAAGAGCAGCAGCGCCATCTAGAGAATCTGGCCCTCACCCTAACGACCAACAAAAAAAGCAGCAAATTTTAGAAATACGCAGTCCAAAAGTACGCCCGGCTGGTGCTTCCTCCCAGCCTGCAGGCAACGAGGAGAACAAAAACCAGCCCGCGGCAACCGTGGCAACTCCTCCCAAGTCGCCTGCAGCTCAACAACTCCAGCCTCCAGCTAAACCGAATATCAATAGACCTGTACTGTCGAAGCCAAATGTCGCAGTCTCGGCAGCTCCGTCAGAAGTGTCGGAAACTGTAGGTGCGATCGCCCCGGAAACCACCGCCCAGGCTCAGGCACCTGCGGCACCTCAACCGCCGTCGGAAAAGGCTCCAGAACGCATCCCGCAACCGCCGATCGCCCCTCCCGCGCCTTCGGCTAAACTCACGTCGCCGCCAGTCAGAGGGGCGTCCGAGTCTGCTAGCCGTACCCCACAAAATCTGGGAAACAAGCCGGTACTCAAACTTGCAAGAACCGAGCAAGAGCAATCAGAACAGTCAGAAACTCTGGAAGCGCCAGCTAAACCGAGCCGCCCCAGCAGACCTGCACCAGGAGCTCCTACCGAATCTCGCGACGCGCAAAGACCGCGCCGGGAAGGCGCTGGTGGCCCAGTCAAAACTCCACTGGCCGCTCGACCACAGCCCGGTGGACCGCGCCGGAGCCTTGCCCCCGCAACGTCAGCTACCGGGCTGCGTAGCCGCGGCGGTGACACCGGAGCAATAGGGGATGACACTGATGACAATGAAGAAGATAATACGCCGTTGCTGGAGATTCCTCTCCTCGAAAGGCCCTCCCTCCCTCGTCCTGCCAAAAAGACATCGGTTATTTGGGAAGAAGATGATGACGAAAACTCAGATGCTGCCAAAGCTGCCAAGGCAGTTAAGGCAAAACGTTCTCGCCTCAAACCCATAGACGAGGATGACGATGACTTAGAAAACGGCTTGGATCTGCCAGCACCAGTCACGGTCAGCCTGTCCCTAGCCCGCCCAGCTAAAGCGAAGGGACAAGCAGCACCCAAGTCAACACCAACTCCGGGCGCACCCGGAAGCAGCGGAAAAAATAAGAGACCAGGCCCTTCTCACGATAAAAGTTCTTCTTCAGGTTCCAGCGGGGGACGCGGCAACCGGGGCAAAACAGCCGAAGCTAAGGTAGAACGTCCAGAAAAGCTCCTGCTGAGCAGGCCGATGACCGTTCAAGAACTAGCACTTACTCTGGCTGTTCCCGAAACCGAAATTATTAAGCGGCTTTTCTCTAAAGGAATTGCGGTAAATATTACCGAAACCCTGGACATTCCAGCGGTGAGGATGGTAGCCGAAGAAATGGGCGTAGAGGTGGAAACCCCAGAAAAAGTAGCGCCAGCTATCAAAGTGATCGAGATGCTGGACGAAGCGGATTTGGAATACCTCGAACGCCGTCCGCCAGTAGTAACGATTATGGGTCACGTGGATCACGGTAAAACTACCTTGCTCGACTCGATCCGCAAAACCAAGGTGGCTCAGGGAGAAGCTGGGGGCATTACCCAGCACATCGGTGCTTACCACGTGGATGTGGTACACGAAGGCAAGAGCCAACAGGTGGTATTTTTGGATACGCCCGGTCACGAAGCCTTTACAGCGATGCGGGCTCGGGGAACACGGGTTACGGACATCGCCATCTTGGTGGTGGCGGCGGACGACGGCGTGCGACCCCAGACAATTGAAGCGATCAGCCACGCGAAAGCGGCGAAAGTGCCAATTGTTGTGGCTATCAATAAAGTTGACAAGGAGGGTGCTCAGCCGGAACGGGTGAAGCAAGAGCTTACTGAGTACGGCTTGGTCGCAGATGACTGGGGCGGCGATATCACGATGGTGCCAGTCAGCGCGATCCGAGGCGAAAACCTGGATACGCTGTTGGAAATGATTCTGACAGTCGCGGAAATGGAAGACCTCAACGCTAACCCGCACCGACCGGCTAAGGGTACTGTGATTGAAGCTCACCTCGACAAGGCAAGGGGGCCTGTGGCAACTCTGCTGGTGCAGAACGGCACTCTGCGAGTGGGCGATATTGTGGTCGCAGGCTCGGCTCTGGGCAAGGTGCGCGCCATGATCGATGACCGGGGCGAACGCGTAGAGCAAGCAACTCCATCCTTCGCGGTGGAAGTGCTCGGCCTGCGGGAAGTTCCTCGCGCCGGAGACGAGTTTGATGTCTTCGCAAACGAAAAAGAAGCTGCGGCGATCGCCACTGGAAGAGCTACCTCCCAACGAGATTCCCGCCTGTTGCAAGGCGGCCGGATCAGCCTCAGCGGCTTCTCTCAACAAGCTAAGGAAGGCGTTCTCAAGGAACTCAACTTGATCTTGAAGGCAGATGTCCAAGGCTCCCTCGAAGCAATTGTCGGCGCTCTGACTCAACTTCCTCAAAAAGAAGTTCAACTCCGACTGCTGCTATCTGCTCCTGGGGAAATTACAGAAACGGATATTGACCTCGCCGCAGCCAGTAATGCTGTAATTATCGGGTTCAATACTACTCTCGCCACCGACGCTCGCCTCGCGGCTGACCAAGCAGGCGTAGACGTGCGGGAATACAGCATCATCTACAACCTCTTGGATGACATTCAAGGGGCGATGGAAGGCCTGCTGGAACCCGAATTGGTGGAAGAACCTTTGGGTCAAGTCGAAGTCCGCGCTGTCTTTGCGATCGGTCGCGGGGCTGTGGCTGGATGTATGGTGCTCTCTGGCAAAGTCATCCGTAACTGTAAGGTGCGGGTGCGCCGGGGCAACAATGTCGTTTACGAAGGTGTCCTCGACTCCCTAAAACGGATGAAGGAAGATGCCAAGGAAGTCAATGCTGGCTTTGAATGCGGCATTTCCTTGAGCGGGTTTAGCGACTGGGCGGATGGCGATATTATTGAAGCCTACCGGATGGTTACTAAACGCCGGACTCTCTCTCAATAGTTTTGAGTTGTGAGTGTTGAGTGGGAAAAGAATTTTTGAGAGATCGCAACCAAATTGCCGATCGCTCGCAACTCTTCTCTTCACTCAATACTCCCAAACTTATCACTCGCAACTTTGGTTTTTAACTTATAGCAGAAGGAAGAAGGTTTTAGTTATCGAGGAAAGAATGAAGAAGCAATAAAAGCAAAGATGTTCGCAATTAACAAGGTCATAATCATCTTGGCTGTTGCTGAAAATTCAAAATTTAAAACTAAAATAAGACTTACGCAAATCAACCGAGTTTCCTCCCAAAATGCTCGGTTTGACCGCTAGAAATGTACTCTTCGCACCGGGTTTCTGGGTCAAGAGTGCGTCCCAGACTCTCAAAATTCAAAACTCATAACTCATAACTGATAATTATTTAAAGTGCGTTCTTTTTGGTCAGATACTTTTTTGTGGATTCACCTTTCTGGGGCTGCTACACTGCCGATTTTCCTGGGACTGTGCTTGCTGGGACTCGCAGTGGGCTCTCCCTTGGTCCCTGTCTGGTTAGAAATATTTTTAGTGGGTGTAGCAGGTATTGTTCCTGTGCTGTGGATGCAGTGGTTCCGCCCTTTTTACATTTTTAGTATTTTAGTTGTGGCGGTAAAACCGCAGAATTTAACTTCTGTGCAGCACCGGCTTCTGACTCGGTTTAAAACTAAGTTAAATCAAGGAATCGCTGTTTTTGTCGCTGTTTTGCTGGCAGTAATTTTGTGGCAGCTTTACCGATGGGCTCCCCTGGCGGCTTCGGTGGCTCCCTTTCCTCCTTCCTGGCGGTGGGCTGGATTGTTGTTGGCAGCTTCTGCTTTTTTCGCTAGCAATTTGTTTTTGCAGGTGTCTGCTAGTGTCATGGCGGTTTTGCTGACGCCGGAATCAGAATTTGCAGCGACAAAGCCTCATGTTTTAGAAAAAATTCGGCAGGATTTTACGATCGCGCCTTGGCAAGTCGATCGACTTTTGCCGGCTTTGGCAGCCGAGACAACTGCCACTGTGGTTGCACCCCCAGAGTCAATTGGGTCAGCATCCGGCATAGGGAATTCGTCAGTCGGCAGTAGTGTCAACACAAAACCTGCTGACACCAACGGCGTTACATCTCTACCCGAACAGTCTAGAAAAAAAAAGTGAAATAAAAAATTAAGAGGTGGACAATTGTAATTTAAGCTACTTTAATTTGTACAGATGTATGCTGTGAAAAAAAAATAGGTAAGGCCCCTCTTCGGATAGAGATTATTAATAGTCTTAATATTTAATTTTTAATCGCAGGTTGTGGATATATTATGTTGGCTCTTTGGAGAGAAGAATCTATAATAGAGAGTGTCAAGGTCAGCTTTCAATCCTTACAAGGGATTAAAACAGAGGTATAACAATATGGCGAATTATCTACCGCTCGCACAAGAACCTCAAGCCGCAGAGCCGATCGAGCTGTGCGAAGATTCTGAAATCTGGGGCAGTCTCAAATCCGCGATCGGCGCAAGTTCAGGATTTCAACGCTGGCAGCTAGAACTCAATTTTGAGCGTCAGCAGCAAAATGCCACCATCGATCAGCAAGTTCGTTCTTATCTGCGGGAAACTTTAGAAACTTTGGCTTATTGAGTACCATAAAACCAAATATGGCCACGGTTTGTGAATTTTACAGGCCAATTCTGCTGGCATCCCCTCCAATATGCTATGTGAGTGTCGAGAGTGAGTGTCGAGCTGAACTTCGGGCCTCAAATTGCAGGGGACAGTATTTCTGCTTACGCAGTGCGGATTAATTTCGTCAGCCTACTGGCGACACACTCTCAGAGATTTCAAGAGAAAATTAGCCTGAAACCCCCAGACAGAGAGATTGCGGCTGCTATCTGTTGACTTGGCTATTGCCAAAATTCTTTATAATAAGGCTGAACAAAAATAAAATTAACAGTGCTAGAGTGGCAGTACATCAAACCGTCCACATCAATCTGATTACAAACCTTTTGCACCGTAAGCCCTATTTATTTTTCGGCGTTGCTGATTTACGGTATGAAAGGCTAAATATGCCAGTCATAGAAACCAGTATCGACAAAGCTTGGCGATTTTCAACCGATCTTTTTCATACCCTGATTAAGCAACGCCTATTTTTCATTTTGCGTTCATTTTCTGCAGAATCTGCTCTTGGCGCTTAGCAGCAACTTGTGGCCATGTCAACTCCAAAGCTCGCTGACGGGCGGCGGCTCCCATTTTAGCCCGCAAATCAGGAGAATTAGATAGTTTTCGCAGTCCCTCCACCCAGGCGTCAGTATCGTAGGGAGGAAGAATTATGCCCTCAATACCATCACGCACAACACCACCTCCTCCCATCGGTGAAGCGAGAATGGGCAAACCATGACCCATTGCCTCATAGATGACGAGTGGGCTACCTTCCTCAAGACTGGGAAAGGCAAAAAAGTCAGCTTGGCGATAGGCAGAACTGTAGTCCAAAGCATAATCAAAGTAAACTACATCAGAACGTTTCAGCAAATCCCTGCAAGTTTCAGCGATCGCCGGTTCGAGTTTGCCAAAAATTGTCAGCGATCCCTTAATGCCAGCTCGCTCCCAAGCCTGTAAGAGCAGGTGAACCCCTTTGCGGACGCAGGCAAAACCTAGGAAAAGGACGTTAACTTCCTCTGAAGGCGGTTTTTGGGATTGATAATTGGGGAAACGCTCTGGCGACCAACCTTCAGTCGTTAAAAGCAGTTTCTCTTCAGAAACTCCGGCTTCTTGAAACGATTTTACTACTATCGGACTAGGACAAAACAGAAAGTCAATTTCCTTGAGTTTTTGCTCTTCTCTCTGAATTTTCTCTGGGGTAATGTGGTGTTGAGGTTGCAATCCCAAGCGAGAGTAAGCATCGTCAAGGATACTCTTAGCTTGCCTTTGAGAATTATTAACTCGCTCCCAAAAAATCGCCTTATTCTGCTTGTTAACGCTCTTTACAGTATCTACTGAGGTACCGGGCCACAAGTAGGCAACATCAAATTTTTTGAGCTCTTTGATAAAACGCTTCTCTGCCTTAATTCTGGGTGCACTAGGGCTGCGGTAATACAATTGTGTCAGAAATGACGGAATTGCTTCAACTATATTGGAGTCGCGGCACTCGCGATCGCAACTCGGGACAACCATAAGTGCCTTCAGATCAGGGCCTTGCCATTCTTTGCACACTGAAAAAAATACGTGGCTGATGGCTCGGTTATTACAATGAAATGGCAATAAAGCACTAAGTTTTAACATAGCATTAATTTTTAATCAACTCAACTTTGTCTGCTTTCATCTAAAAATTAGACCTCTTGAATAATAACTTGGACGGGTTCTCCTGTCCATTTCACAAGAGTCATTTTTTTGTGGGGGGCGCCCCGCCTGCTCAATAAAGTGATAAAAAAGAATTTGGCAAGAAGCCTATTCACATAGGAGAGGAGTGCTCAGTTTATAGAGCTGTCTTGTTTTATCTTGTTTTATTTAAAAGCAGATTCAGGAACCTGAAAGTGATTGTACTGTAAAACGATAACATTTAAGTAAAATGACTGCCTTGGCGCTAAAAACTAAGAAAGCGTTGGGGAGTTAAAAAACATCCTACTTGCTTTTTGTAAAAAACAGCTAGGATGTTTTAATGACAACCTATTTAACGACTTTAGTCTGCTGTTGCTAAAACTAGACTTTTAGCTTGGCCGATCGCCAAACACTTTTTAACAGCAGCAATTACATCTTCCACATCTGCATCTGTTAATTTTGCAGAAATCGGCAAGCTAACTGTATGCCGCCCGATGTAAGCAGCGTTCGGATAGTCTTCCGGCTGCCATCCAAACATTTCTTGATAGATAGGATGTTCCGGCAGACTCATGTAATGTACGCCGACACCGATATTTTCAGCATTGATAGCGTTGAGAAACTCGTCGCGGCTGATTCCTGTTTTGGCTTCATCTACCAGAATGGTGTACAGGTGATAAGCATGAATTGTATCCGGTTCGGGGTTCGCGGGCAAAGTAATCGGCAGATCCGCAAATGCTTCGTTGTAGCGCTGCCAAATCTGCTCCCGTCGCTGCCAATAAGGAGTGACTCGTTTCATTTGATGAATGCCGATCGCAGCTTGCAGATCCATCATATTGTATTTAAAACCGACTCCCACCACTTGGTAGTGCTTGTAACCCGAGTCTCCGAATCGCTTCCAAGCATCTTTGCTCATACCGTGCAGGGCTAAAATGTTGAGCCTGTCGGTATCTTCTTTACTGGTGACCAGAATCATTCCTCCTTCGCCCGTCGTAATGTTTTTAGTAACATAAAAGCTGAAGCATCCGAAGTCGCCAAATGTGCCTGCTTTCCGTCCCTTGTACTTTGTTTCGATCGCGTGAGCACAGTCTTCAATTAACTTCAAGTTGTGACGGCTAACAATCTCGCAAAGCGCATCCATATCGCAGGGACGACCCGCGAAGTGAACCGGCAAAATTGCTTTTGTTTTTGGAGTTATTTTAGCTTCGACTTGAGCCGGGTCAATATTCATTGTCACCGGATCTACATCCGCCAGTACCGGTGTTGCCCCGGCGTGGATGATCGCATTAACTGTAGCGCAAAAAGTCATTGGAGTAGTAATGACTTCATCTCCCGGTTGTAACGAAGCAGCAAGGAGGCTCAAGTGCAGTGCCGCAGTACAAGAATTGACTGCAACCGCGTACTGGGAACCCTTGTAAGCATTGAATTCGTCTTGAAAACGCATGACTTTCGGGCCTGTCCCCAACCACCCTGTTTTCATGGTCGATACCAATTCTTGAATTTCAGCATCTTCGATCGCCGGAGCGCCGAAAACCAAAAAACGGTCTTTTGAACGAATAGGATTGTTGTTCATTTTGCTAGTGTTACCCAGTAAATAGAGTCGAGCGAGTGAAAGTGTAGACCCCTAAAAAGTAAGGTTTTATTGGGATTTGAGGTGCTGTTAATTAATCCAGTCTCTCACCTTTTTTTTCAATTTTTTTAGTCAAGAGTTTTGGGGATGCGTGGTGCAATGGCATTTGTTATAGCACGAGCTTACTAATGACAAGCCGTTTTTCCACAAGCGCCTGACTCTGACAGCGTTTCTCTATATTAATATAGATAATCTCCAATGTCCACCCGATATTATTTCAGTTTATGGGCGATACACAACCTCTTGCCTGCATTTTTTGTTTTAAATACTTTCATTAAAAAATTTAAGTCTTCGATACACTTTTTGTAAGCTCTCGAACATCTATCCCGATATAGATTTGACAGCGAAGTTATCGGATTTTAGATGTTAGATTTTAGAATTAGGAATGACTGATTCCCGTCTGGTTTGGAGCTTGCCTGGAGTTAGATTTTGTTTTTAACTCGTGTCAAAATTAGGCAAATTTTGCACAAAAAAAATGTAACTCCCCTGTAATTGATGCAGGTTCAGCAATATTCTGCGATCGCTCGAAGCAATCAACCGTCCTTCCTAACAGCAACTACAGTCTAGGCAGGCGAATCTTATTTAAAATATCTTGCAGCCGTTCTGAAACGCCGCCCAATTGTTCTGACAAAGCTACAAGTTTACCGTAAGCTTCAACTAAGCGATCGCCCTCAACATAAACTTCTGGAGTAGGATAATTCTTCATCGCTTCCAGCAGCGTAATCTCGTTATCATTAGTTGCAGACAGCACCAATGCCTCGCGCAAAGCTTCTCGATTTGCATTCCCAGAAGGAGTGCGAATTACCTGACCGACTTCATCGAGAATTATTTCGCCAACCTTGCTCTTAAGCGTCCGATCCAAAAAGCTTTGACTGACTTTTACTGGTCTCATCAGACTGTTGCGAACCGCTTCTGGGTCTTTTTTTGCTTTCCCCAGCAGCAT
Organism: Microcoleus sp. Pol1C5; assembly: GCF_036701115.1. Lineage (NCBI taxonomy): Bacteria > Bacillati > Cyanobacteriota > Cyanophyceae > Oscillatoriales > Microcoleaceae > Microcoleus > Microcoleus sp. Pol1C5. The sequence continues at coordinate 33,168 of NZ_JAUBQE010000023.1, forward strand.
TTCTAACGCGGGCGACATTTGCCCAGTTTCTGCAAAAATTTCTAATTCGCTGACGGGTAAAGTCATTCGGATCGCACTATATTTGAGCACTACCTTTTCGGCAGCCGCCGCAGCATTGCTGTATAATACAATCCCCGCCCCCGCTGCTAAAAATAACGTCCACCGCCCTTGGAAAAATGATCGGCCCATAGTAAAACCTCCCAACATCTTTTTCTACTTAGACTTTGACACATCTCATTAGTTACTGCACAGGCTAATGTCTTCGGGAAATGCCAAATTATTCGATCGCCCCAGCACTTATACCATTTGAGATTTTAGAGAGATTTTAGATTTTAGATTTGCACATGACTGATGATTATCCGGGTTTAGATCACGGGCCTACTGTTGCAGGATTTTTGGGAACTGGTATTACCTATACGGATGCTAGGGACAAAACTGGGTTCAGGGCGCTTATAGGGGCCTCTCTGTGCGCGGTGCACACCCTAGTGATTCTCTCTCCCAAGCTCCAGAGCCTACCAAAATGCCGAACGCCAGCTCTTCTATCAGTGAAGGCTGGCGCTGGGCTTAAATTTATTTTATATATTTAGGGTCTTTATGAAAGCTGACCCCAATTGAACGAATTACAAGCGGTTTATGATTAGGGCCTTTAAATTTGCTGACCCCAATTAAAGCCACATTCTTATAATGACAGGGATCGCTGACAAACCAGGATTTCATAATAATTTCTTTATATTTCTAACTTTTCCTTGCCTCAGATAGATTTTTGTCTCGATTTGTAAACTTTTGTTACTTCGACTTCGGGGATCGGCCCTCGGCGCGCTGCTCCCAGCGAAACAGGAACACCATCAAGGCCACCACTCCGACTTGAAGGGCAAAATTAGGCAAAGCAGAACCAATTTCCCGGCCAGAGGCAATTTTAGCGAGGAAAACCAAGCCGCCGATAAAGCCCGAAGCGCCACAAGCTACGTAAACAAACTGTCGCAAAGGCCGGTAGGGAGTGGCCATTTCTGCGGTTAAACGCTCGTATTGTTGGCGGCTGAGGTTGCGCGGGTTTTTTGGGATGTTTGTACGATCGTCCGAATTTGGGGCTGGCATAGATTTAGGAAATAAATAAATTAGGATTGGGCCTCAAAAACCCGGTTTGTACCAAAAATCATCTGGCTGACGCGGCAAATAGTAGCGAAAAACCTGGTTTTTGGTACTGGGTGCGCCAGAGAGAGCGAATATTAGACTACAACAAATATCTCACAACTGCCGAAATAAATCACCGTTGAATCCAAACCACAACTGTCTGCAAACAGCCGACAAAAACACCCAAAATTCCTCCTAAATTTACAATTCCCTGCAACTCGCTTTGGACAATGCCTTGAATAGCTAACTCCAACTCTTCAGGAGAAGTACCTTTTACTCGATCGACAATCACCTGGTCTATATTCAAAATCGGGATAGCCTGAGCTACAATATTTTCTAAATCCCGCTCTAAATAGCGCTCTAAAACCAAAGCCAGTTCTTTGCTAACAATTTCCAGGGAAGCGCTCATCACCGCTGAAGTTTGCAATCGATTGAGAAGCAACCGCGAAATATTTTCCCAATCAATAGATTTGCTCAACCCCTCAAGTACGTCTGTACCGCGCTGTTGAACGTAACTGCGAACGCTGTCGCGCATAGTTTTTCGCAACTGTCTCACAGTCGAAACCGGTAAATTTTGCATCGACAAATTTTGCAGCCATTCCTGAATTCGCCCGCGAATCCCCAAAGAAATAGTTAACTCTGCTAAGCGCTGATTGGTCGCTTCTCTGTCATCAAGACAAAAAGTCCGCAGCCGAGTTAAAGTGTTCCGCAAACCAAACAAATTTGCTACTACCCAATAAGTGCCGCTGGTTTTTTCTCGAAACCCTTCATCGATGATCGAAATATTGCGATCCGTCAAAAAGTCAATTAAAGCCTGCCGCAGCACTTCCGGCGGTATTACTACCTGCAACAACCACTCAGCAAGCTGAGCCGCCTGAGCTTCCGTTAGCTGAATCTCCAGCAAAACTTGATCGAAAATTTGATTAAGCTGAGCTTCTAAAAAATCTTCCCGGCGCGCCAAAACTTTGAGAATTCGCGGCATAGATTCCCCCAGCAAATCTCGCAGAATGTTTGCGAGAATTTTAGCGGTTTTTTGCTCGGCGTCGGCTTTTACCTGATCCAGCGCCAACTGCAACAGCCAGAGAATTATCGACTGCATCCGCTCGGTTTGCAGGAGGCGGCGCGCCAAGTTTTGCAGTTCCTCCGGCGTCAGCAGGGAACCCATAATTGTGTCGGAAATTCGCTTTGCTAAACGCTCTTGGTTGCGGGGGATCAAACCGGGAGTGAAAGGCAACTGCCGCCCTTTGATGTAAATAGCTCGATAGGGGCGGAACAGCATTTTGATAGCTATATCGTTAGTGAAATAGCCAATAATTCCTCCCACTACAGGTGGGGCCAACAACAGCCAAATTTCAGACGGATTCATAAATGATTAAAAATAGAGTAAGGTGCACAGGGATCGGTGCACCCTATAGTTAGATAGCCGATCTAGACTGCAAGCATTTTTAATTTTAAATTGCTTTGCCCAGTACCAATACTCCCATCATAGCTCCGGCAATGGGGTAGTGGGTGGCGGAGGCAAATCCGGCTTGGCGGGCGATCGCGACTTGCTCCTGACCGATCGGGAATTTTTCTAAACTAGGATTAATGTAAGCATATTCTTGAGTCATACCAAATTGCTGAGCAATGGGCACTACGAGACTGTCTAAATAAAACTGCTGAAAGCTCCGCATTAGGGAATTGCTGGGGCGGTGGAGGTCGAGAATAGCTGCTTTGGCACCGGGTTTGAGTACGCGGTGCAATTCCTGAAGACTGCGGGGGATGTCAGTCACGTTACGCAGGCCGTAACCCATTGTGGCGCAGTCGAAGTAATTGTCAGCAAAAGGCAAGTCTAGGGCGTCAGCTTCTACCCAGGAAATGGGACTTATAGGGGTGAGAAAAGGTCGATCGCGCCTGGCAGCTACGGCCAATTGTTCGGCGGAAAAATCTACTCCAAATACGCAACCGGTGGGCCCTGCTTGTTTAGCCAGCAGCAAAGCTAGATCCCCGCTGCCGCAGCACAAGTCTAAACAAGTATTTCCGGGGCCGGCACTGCTCCATTTCACCGCCATTTGCTTCCAAATCCGGTGTTGCCCAAAGCTCAACCAGTCGTTCAATTGATTGTAAACTGGTGCTATTCGATTAAATATAGTTTTAATTTGTTCGGCGTTATTAGTCATTTCTCATTTTTCATGGGTGATTGATAATTGGTAATTTATCAGCCGAAAAAATAATTGATCCGTGCTTTCATGTCATGCTGTCGTCAGTCATTAATGCTTTTTTCTTTGTTAGCGAGCGGTGAGCTTTTGTCGAGAATCATTGGTTTGCTATCATTTTAAACTCAAGACTTAGAGCCGACTAAGGACTAATGACTGATGACTGATGACTCATGACTGATGACTAATGACCCTGAAAACTCGTCAATACCAAAGCAACTTCTTGAGCGGCGAGGTGAACTGTTGTGAGTTCGTCGGGGCGCAGGGAACAAGGTTGTTTCCACTGCATGGAAATCAGGGCGATCGATCGACCTTTGTGAATCACCGGGATGCTCAGGTGAGCTTGAATGCCGGAGTTCTGATAGTGTGGCAGACTAGCTAGGGCGGTGTCGAGCCCAATATTCACAGCACCCTGAATAGTTTGAGAGCTAATTGCTTCTCGAACCAGAGGGTCATCTGCCAGCCAATTTTCCACAGTGGAACCCGTGGTATGAGTGCCTTGGAGTGGTATTAAAACATTTTCTTCCACCAGTTGTAAAATGCAATAGTCCGCCAAAAAATTATCACTTATAGCAGTAGCAATTGGCTCTAAACTTGCTTCCAAACTCGGATAATCCACAGCCGTTTGCATGATTGTTGCTAACAGTTGTATTTGATTTTGGGCGCGATCCAATTCCTCAGTCCGCTGCTTGAGAATTTCATAAGTCTCGGCAGCCTTTTGCACCACCATTTTCAGTTCGTTTGGGTCCCAAGGCTTGGTGATATACTTGTAAACCTGTCCTGAGTTAATCGCATCCACCAAGTCTTCAATGTCCGTAAAACCAGTCAAGATAATTCTGACCGTATTCGGAAACTGGGGCACGGTTTTGCTCAAAAACTCCGTCCCCTTCATTTCGGGCATCCGCTGGTCGGAAATGATGACGGCGACCTCGCCTTCAATGCCGAGGACTTCCAAGGCGCGAATTCCGCTCTCAGCTTTGAGCACGTTAAAATCTCGTCGGAAAGTGCGGTAGAGTAAATCCAGATTGTCTGGTTCGTCGTCTACTACCAGCATTTTGGGCTTTTTCGGTCTGTGTAGGGTCATGAGCTGGCGTTTAATTTGATCGAGCTCTGAAATGGCATTATCCATAACAATACGATAAACTCCCCTTTGTAAATTTAGGCGAGCAACTATTCTGTAACAATAGTCTCATAACTCACTTACTATTAATCTATCGCTCTGCCGCGACACGAGCCTTGCCGGTATCCAATCACACATAACTTAGCGCTAGTTTTTGATTCAATTATGACTGATACACCGCAAGATTCATCCCCTCCTGCATCTGCATCCTCCACAACTGCTGTGGATGCCGAAAAGTTAATTCGATCGCTCCGCCGAAAAGAAGGCACTTGGGTAGAGTGGGGACAGGCCTGCACTGCACTGCTAAAAGCTGGCTACAACTCTCAAAGGATTTTTGAAGAAACAGGTTTTGAGCCAATTCAGCAAAATCAAGTGAGCGTCGCAGCCCAAGTCTACACCAGCATGGTAAATGCTGGGGCTTCAGACGAAGTTCGATCGCACTTTTTGGGCAAAGGTAGCGATATCTTATACGAGTTTCGGATTCTCTCTCAAGTAGAGCGGGCCGGGGCGGCTGCTTTGATGCTAACCCACAATTTGGATGTTGACGATGCTCGCCAAGTTGCTAAAGCCATCAAGGAGTTTTCGCACTTTGGGAGTCTCCCCCAAGGGTTCACAGACACCCCCGGCGATGCTATGGCTTACCAATGCTGGCAATTGGCGAGACAGAAAAGCGATTTGCAAGAGCGATCGCGCTTAATTGCTCGCGGTTTAAAATTAGCTAGCAGCCAAACCGCTAGGGCGCAAATAGAGCAATTGCTCGTCGATTTTACCGTAGTTCCGAGACGGGAAGCGCCCCGATTGCCCGTCTACCGGCTCGATACCGAAGAACAATTGCCGCGCGTTGTCCCGGTTGTGGGCAAATTGCCGCTTTCTACTACAGATTTGGTGGCAGTGCCTTTGCCGGAGGAAATCGAGCCGTTCCGAATGGTAAAATTTTCCGGAGCCGGAGCTTGGGTGGCGATTCCCGGATGGCAGGTAATTTTGAACGCTGAAGATCCGGTGGCGGTTTTGGGAATGAGTGATAAATTGCCGGTACCGCTACAAGGCAAAGTTGAAGAAGTTTTGATTATTGCCGATCGAGCCCAAAGACAGTGGGATGCTGACAGTTATTTCCTCGCCGATAGCGCTGGCAATTTAGAATTGTACTGGTTTGAACAATCCCCGGATCTTCCTATTTTGGGGCGAGTTGTTCTGGTGATGCGTCCCAAAAAGATTGTGGATGAAGACTATACCAAAGATGGATGGCAAATTGATGATTAGTCAGTGGTCACTGGTCAGTTGTCGTTGGTTTTAAGAACGGGTTCTCCGGCCGTTCCACAATACATAAATTTTATGTGGAATGACTGCTGACTAATGACTAATGACTACTGAGGCGGTTTCGGTTCTGGAGTTGTCGGATCAGAATGCTGTTTCTTAAATCGATTAAAGCCGTAAACCGCCGCCGCAATTAACAGAAAATAAGGACTGTAAGCCAACAGCCAAATACCCAAAGCAAACAAACCGAGCGTCAATTCACCAACCGAATGAGTCGCTTTCCCCCAAGTTTCCTGCACCCGCAAACCTAGAGAGGGTTCCTGAGTTTGTTGAGCCGATACTGCTGCTTCTAGAGTTAAGCTAATAGTAGAATAGGCTACTTGATTTCGCAAACTTTTTAACTGAGCGTCAATGCGTTCGATCGACTCCCGAATATTGCTCAACTCCTGAGCAGCTTTGAGCACGTCGCCGACAGAGCCCGATCGCTCCATAATTTTTAACACCATTTCCTCGGATTTGCGGAGGTTCCGCAGCCTAGCCTCGCTGTCAACTAATTGATCGGTAACATCCTCAGCCATCAGAGAACGGTTCTCTACAGTTCCGAGTTTTGCCAAAGCCTCTAAAGTCGTTTCTAAACGTTCTTGAGGCACGCGAATCTCCACAGACGCCGTTTGGCGGACACTGGAATCCGGGGGTTTTTGATTTTGAAAACCCAAGATATCGCCTTGCTGTTTTTCGACAATATTGGTAACAGATTTAGTGCTGGCGTCAATAGATTTGACAACTACACTGAGTTCGGCTTTTTTAATCAGTTGGGGACGGGTTGCGGTCGTTTCTGCTGCTTTTTTTGATGAACCAGAAGCTTTTAGCCTTTGGGCTGCTGGCTCGGGTGCGGCTGGTGGTGGTGGAGCCGATGTGGGAACTTGGTTTTCACGGATGCTAGATGAAGCTTCGCCGCCTGTAGCGTTGGGCAGTGGAGATCCGCAGCTAGGCAAAGCAATGGTTGAAGATAAAGTTAAGAATAACGCCACAGCAAAACGAGTTGTGCTTTTGTTAGCTGGGTTTGGGTTTGGCTTGGGCGGGGGCGAATTGGTTTTGAGGTGAGTTTCCATTTGGGTGATTCCTATAAAAAAGGCTTGGGTATTGAATTTTATGCTGGTTTCAATTTAAGCTTCAATAGATAGTGTTAGTTTAGCCGATACCGAAATGGAAACGGTAGAGGTTGAATACTTGGGGATTTTTAACCGCAGATGTAGGCCGATCGATGTTGGCGCCATGACGGTTTGGGTTCTGCGCAGAGGCGATCGCAACTAAAGCAAGTCGGTTTCTGATACCGTTTGAAAATGCTGAACCCCACAAATATTTTTCTAATCTAAAATCTACAATCTAAAATCGCATGACAGATGAATTTGATACTGATTTTATGCGATCGACAACCCAGATCGATCGCCCGGATGTAGCCTCAACGCTTTCCGAATCAGGGTTTGCCGGAGTTTTGCGAGAACAAGCTTGCCTTAAAATTCGCGAAAGCTTGCGTGCGGGGCAGCAGGACATGGCGGATTGGCAAGGCGGCCCCCTTGCTGTTTCGGCGGTTCCGGGGGCCGGGAAGTCTACGGGAATGGCTGCTGCGTCGGCAATTGCGATCGCCCGCAACCAGCTTCACAGCCGCCGCCAGTTAATTGTCGTGACATTTACGCGATCGGCTGCTGCTAATATTAAAGCTAAAATTCGGGAAAGATTGGCAGAATTGTCTTTATCTCAAGGCGGTTTTGCCGTGCACACTTTGCACGGTTTAGCTTTGAATATTGCGATGCGCCATCCCGATTTGTCGGGTTTAAATTTAGAAAATTCAACTTTAGTTACTCCAACTCAAAGTCACCGATTAATTCGCACCTGTGTAGAACTTTGGATTGCCGAAAATCCCCGCCGATATCAAGTTTTGCTGGAAGGACAGCAATTCGACGGAGAGGAAACGGAGAGGCTGCGGCGACAATCGGTTTTGCGGACAGAAATTTTGCCGCAGGTAGCTAAAACTGTGATTCACGAGGCGAAATCTTCTGGTTTATTTCCCGAACAGTTGTTAGAAATGAACGCTCTTGATACAGGGGACGGTTATGAGATTTTAGCAGTAGCTGGGGGTTTATATCAAAAATATCAGGCTTTGTTGAGGAGTCGGGAATTCATCGATTACGACGAGATGATTTTAGCCGCTTTGCGGGTGTTGGAAAATCCGAGGGCGAGGGCGATCGAGCAAAAGCAAGTATTTGCTGTTTTCGAGGACGAAGCGCAGGATTCGACACCTTTGCAGACTCGGCTTTTGGAAACATTGGCGATCGATCCCGATCATCCTACTTTACCTCCCAATTTTATCAGAGTTGGCGACCCAAATCAAGCTATTAATTCTACTTTCACTCCCGCAGACCCGATTTATTTTAACCAATTTTGCGATCGGTGCGAAGTAGAGAATAAGTTAGCGACAATGGACGGCGCAGGCCGCAGCACCCAGGTGATTATCGATGCGGCTAACTTTATGTTGCAATGGGTAAATAGCTCGAAATTAGCGGGAACAGAACAGCCTTTTCGCGACCAAACTATTAAGCCAGTACCCAGCCATGACCCGCAGCAGAATGCAAATCAGGCTCCCATTGGTCGCGGCTTAGAATTGCATACTCCCCGCGATATTTACCATACAATTGAGTTAATTGGCAAGCGGGTAATTGAGTTAGTAGAGGAATTTTTACCCACCGATTTTGAATTCGCAAGTAATGAAAAAGCTATCGATTCAGGCGGGGAAGCGAGGGAGGGGGAAAATAGTGCCAAATTGCCGTTAGAAAATCTGAAATCAATGGCTATTTTGGTGCGGGAAAACAAACAGGGTAAGTTTATCAAAGAAGTGCTGGAAAATCCTCAAAAACACGGATTAAGCTTTGATTTGCGGAAATACGGGATTAAAATTGAGGATGTGGGAGAGCGGGACAGACATTCTCAAGTACCTTGGGAAATTTTAACACTGCTGCAATTCCTCGATCGCCCGCACTCTCCAGACTACCTGAAAGCAGCATTAAAGATTTTGAGCGATCGGCAACTGATCCCCAAACAAGACTACAATGCTTTTGCGACTAGCCCCGAGCAATTTCTTTACCCAGGCCCCCTAGACCCGCAGCAGTCAGATCCCGTTCGCAAATGCCGCTATTTTTGCTGCGGTTTGCTGCAAGCTAGCTTAGAATTGCCACCATACCAAATCATTTCCTTCTTAGCCTTAGCGCTGCAATACGACCAAACAGAATTAGCCACGGCCGACAAATTAGCAGAACGAGTGGCAATCCAAACAGCCGGCAACAATTCAATGCGTAATATTTTGGACGTACTGAGCGAAATTGTCAGTTCCGAAAGATTTGAACCTGTGGATGCAGACGACAAAATAGAAGAACGCTATACCAGCAAAGGTCAACTAACAATTATTACCATGCACAAAGCCAAAGGATTGGATTGGGATTGCGTATTTTTGCCGTTTCTGCACGAACAAACCATCCCCGGAAATTTGCGAGTTTTGCCGCAAACCCGATTTTTAGGAGATTTCACTTTAGCAGAGGTAGCGAGAGCACAAATTCGAGCAAGTTTGCACGAAAAATATCCTTTACCAAATCTAGGCGAAGCCTGGGAACAAGCAGGTTATTTGAAAACAGCAGAAGAGTTTCGACTGCTGTATGTGGCGATGACGCGAGCAAAAAGCTTGCTGTGGATGGCGGCGGAGAAAAAAGGGCCTTTTACTTGGAACAAACCGGAGAATTTGCAGGAGCAAAAACCTTGTCCGGTAATGCCTGTTTTGAAGCAGAGATTTCCGGGTAATGCGATATAAAAAAAGTAAGAAGTAATCAGTAATAAGTAGCTCGTTCCCTGCTCTACTCATGGGTGACAAGTTAAGCTGAAGTCCCCCCATTTGTTGCTCCGATTACTCAACAATAAATATGGCCTGCCTCTATCTGTAATTCCTACTGCTCAACTATCCTTCGTTGCCCGATCGCCCTTAGCTCAAAATGGTGTTTCTGCCTTTAAGTATAACCTTTCTCCCAACTGCGGATGCTCAAACGAAAGTTCCCGCGCGTGCAAGTGTAGCCGCTTTGCAGCAGCCCGACATCCATAAAGCCGATCGCCCAAAATCGGTATTCCTAACCCTCGAACATCCGCTGCATGAACCCTCAATTGATGAGTGCGTCCCGTCAGCGGCAAAAACTCGACGCGATCGCAATTTCCCTCTGTCGCCATTACCTGAAAGCGAGTAACACTGGGCTTTCCGCACTCCCAATTGACTTGCTGGTAAGGGCAATTTTCTGGATCGCCCCAAAGTGGGAGATCGATCGTCCCCGCATCAATTTTTACAGTACCCGAAAGCAGCGCTTCATAAACTTTGTGAACCTGCTTTGTTTCAAATTGCTGCCTGAGTTGACTGCTGGTTTCTTTGTCCCGCGCCAATAGCAAAATACCCGATGTTTCCCAATCTAAACGATGCACCGCATTCAAATCAAAACTATCCGGTAATAAGTTACGCAAACGACTAAAAACACTATCTTGATTTTCCAGATAACGACCGGGAACTGACAGCAAGCCAGAGGGTTTATTAACCGCAATCAACCATTTGTCTTCATAAATAATCGGTAGCATTTCCGTAACGGGCAAGATGCCCGTTCCACAAGAAAAATTATTCCTTGTGCCGTGGGTTTCTAGCCCGCCCGTCAAACCCTCATCCATATTAGAAACAGTCGGATTTTGAGCCAATCCTGACAGCAAAAAACCCATCAACGGCTGACACCGATCGCTACAAGCACCATAAAATTCTCCCTGTATCTTATCGCCCGATGGCTGCCCCCACCAAAACTCAGCCATTGCCAGCGGTTTCAGATTGTTTACTGCCGCGTAGTGGAGCAATTTTGGCGCGCAGCAGTCGCCGGTGCCAGTGGGAATAGAATTAGTTGGCATCAATGAAGAGAGCGAGATCGATTTTCCCAAAAAATTCACCAGAGTGTAAGCCGCGTGCATCTGCGTCTGAAGTTCGCGGGAAAGTTCTTTTCGCTGCTGTTTCAGCGCCCGCATCCGCCCATCTGCAGCTTCAATTAATTGTTTTAGCGGCTGCAATGTTTCATCCCGCTGCCGTTTTAATTGCCTGCGTTCCATTTTCTTCAAACGGCTTTCTTGATTCAGTTGTTCCAGGGCAACTTCTAGTGCTTCTGCTGCGAGAGTTTGACACAGTAACTGGCGTTTTTCATCTCGCTGCAGCTTGCAATTGCGGTGGCGATCGCTCAAAACTTGCAATTGCACTTCAAACTCCCGACATAAGGCTGCATACTCTTGTCGCTGCGGGAGTTGATTCAGTGCAATAAGTTCCTGTTTCATCGCCTCCAATTGAGTTAACGTGCGGGCTTCCTCAAAAGCAACTCGATCTCGTCCCGGAATCGGTGGCACCCAGCCCTCAACAATGCTGCAACCGTTCAGCAGCCCGGAAAATGCTTTGAGTATCCGCTGTTCCCCCGAAGGCATCTCCACCAGTAATATGCCGTACATCTTCCCTTCGCGATCGTAGGCACCGTCAGCCGCAAGGTACTGCATCAAACCGCGGGCGAGATCCTCGGACATTCGAGTGCGGGGCAGTCTCAGCAGCTCGCCGCTTTGAGGACAACGGCCTTCGTACCAATAATTCGGGTGCGAGTCGATCGACTCCCAATCGCAGTCAGTGAAATCTAAAAGCGTGTGCAACTCTAGCATCTTAAATTTGGTTTTAAACCTGAATTAGGGCATATGTGCTTGTGTCCTCGATGCTTTCGGTCAATCGAAAATCGAAAATCGAAAATCGAAAATCGACTTACCGTATCTTACAGGGGTGTACCGAAAGTGGGAAGGGTGCATAATTTTATACATACTCGAATTAAGTAAAAAGGATTTGTCGCACCAAGCCTGATATGCTAAATTTGTTTCAAAACAGCAGCGATATTAAGAAAAGCATAAGTTAATATATAAGACCGCAAGCTTGTTATCCCACTAAATTTTTATGTGAAAGGCGTATGCCAGACCTCTCGACTTCGGCTACAGAAAACTCCTCAAACCCCCAACCAGCTCTGCTGCCGCCGATTTTAAGAATTTTTGCAGCATTTCCAGACTACGATCGGGGCAATAGATTGTACGCCGCAGGAAGGTACGAAGCGGCAGTTCTTTGCTACGGAAAAGCGGTTCAAATTAAGCCGGACTGGGCCCGGGCGTGGCTGAATCTGGGCAAAGCTTACAAGCAACTGCATTCCTACGCAGAAACCGTAGCCTGCGCCGATCGAGCTACAGCAATTAATCCCGAAGAATACTGGGCTTGGATGCTGCGCGGCACAGGGCTGTTAAGTTTGCAAAATCACTCAGAAGCGATCGCGGCTTTCGACACCGCAATTCAAATCAATTCAGAAAAGCACGAAGCTTGGTATCAGCGAGGCCGAGTTTTAGAGGAATTGCAGCAGTGGGATGCAGCCGCAAGCTGTTACAAAAAAGCAACCCAACTTCATCCAAATTTGCCCGCCATGTGGTACCGGCAAGGTAACGTGTTGGTTCAAGCGGAGCGCTATCCTGAAGCCGTGGCCGCTTTCGAGCGCGCGCTGAAACTCGTCCCGACAAATTGGGAAGCTTGGCTGAACCGAGGTTTGGCTTTGATGAAAGCGGAACGCTACGCTGAAGCTGTAACTTCATACGATCGCGCCATTCAACTGCAACCACAAAATAGTCTGGCTTGGTTCAATCGGGGCATTGCTTCAGCAAAATTGCACAAATATGCAGAAGCCGTGACAGCTTACGATCGCGTACTGCAAATGCAGCCCAACGACTGCGAAGCTTGGTTTTATAAAGGAATGGCCCTCAAACACCAGTGGGCAGACGCGGCAATTGCTTGTTTCGATCGGGCAATTCAAATTAATTCTTTTTATCCCGAAGCATGGATCGGGCGCGGTCAAACACTGTCAGAATCGAGAGATTTTGAAGGGGCGATCGCTGCTTTTGACCAAGCCGTTCAAATTAATCCGAATTTTCCCGAAGCTTGGCTGGGTAGAGGCATCGCCCTGGCAGGATTGGAACGCTACAAAGAGGCAATTATCGCTTACAGCAATGCCCTACAAATTGAAGGTAATTTTCTAGAAGCTTGGAACTTGCGAGGCGAAGCTCTGGAAAAATTACAGCAATACGAAGAAGCGATATCCTGTTTTGATAAAGTAATCTCTCTGACTTCAGAAGCAGAAATTACATCAAAAGTAGGGTTGCAGCAAGGCGCAGCGCTGGAAAAATTGCAGCGTTACGAAGAAGCCGTCGCAGCTTACAATCGCGTACTTAAAATCGTCCCCGACAATTTTGAAGCTTGGTTGAAACGCGGCAACGCTTTGTCAAAATTGCAGCAGTACGAACAAGCTCTAGCATCATACGATCGAGCAATTACTGTCTGGCCGGATAACTATCAAGGCTGGGTACAGCGAGGTCTGATCCTAGGGGAAATGCAGAATTATTCCCAAGCACTCGTCGCTTTTGACCAAGTGATTCAACTCAAGCCCGACAACTGGGAAGCTTGGGCGCAGCGGGGCGACGTTTTGCAAAAATTGCAGCGAACTCAAGATGCCATTAGCTCTTACGGAGTCGCCCTCGAAATCAAACCCGATTACTACGAAGCTCTAGTCAGTCGAGAAGAATTGAGACTCAAGGGCGCGATGTCAGGAAAGTGGTAAGGGGAAATTGACGAAGAGTTTTGAGTTTTGGAATTGCTTTGTTCCTCGTAATACCGCGCTGGGGTAAAGTTTGAGCTATTTAACTTAAAACTAAAAACTTTCCGTCTTCTCTCCCTCTGCGTTCTCTGCGCTCTCTGCGGTTCATAAAAAAATCTAATTCCCACAACGCAAAAGAGCCGGAGACAACCTCTCCTCTAGCTTTGGTGGGTTATCTAAAGAAATAACTCTCCCCTCATCCTAGATTTGCTTAGGAATAATACAAAAGCGCTTATCCTAGCCACGATGGGTTCATGGCGGTACTATCAAATTGGTTGGTAGTTTTATACAGTTCGTATTGCCCTTTTGCCGCCGCCTCGCGAGTGCGATTAAGCATTGCTGTAACTTGTGCTCGATCCATCGGCTTAAACGTGCGAGCGGCCTCAAAGGCTTGATCGAGGATTTGCATACTATCAATGCCAGTAATCACAACTGAAGTAGGCAGATTCATCGCATAGTGGAGACATTCGATCGGACTTACTGTATTGCTTCTAAGCACGTAGGGGTCGCCCATAGATTTCATCCCCAATACACCTATTTGGTTCTTCACCAGCACCGGCAGAACTTGTTGCTCAAAACTTCTAAAATGAGCGTCCATCACGTTCAGTGGCATCTGTACCGCGTCAAAACGGAAATTGTTTTGAGCGGCAATTTCCATCACTCGCAGGTGAACCAAAGGGTCTTTGTGTCCTGTAAAGCCGATGTAACGAATCTTGCCCGCCTTCTGCGCTTCTACTACGGCCTCCATAGCCCCGCCGGGAGCAAAAATGCGATCGGGGTCTTCCATCCGAATAATTTCGTGATGCTGCATTAGGTCAATACGATCGGTCTGCAACGCCTTCAGTGACTCATCAATCTGCATCATCGCAGCGCCCTTGGTGCGGCCGTCAATCTTGGTCATCAGAAACACCTTTTGCCGGTAGCCATCCTTGAGCGCTGCACCCATCCAGCGGTGGCTGCGTCCGTTGTGATAATCCCAAGAATTGTCCATGAAATTGATGCCGCGGTCGATCGCACTGCGAATGAGCTTAATAGCTTCTTGCTCCTCTCGAAGGCGTCCGATATGGTGTCCCCCCAAGCCAATTGCAGACACTCGCTCTCCTGTGCGTCCCAGCGTCCTGTAACTCATCTCGCCGCTTTGGGTTTGAGCTTGGGCTACTTCATTTTTAACCTCTACTTGAGTCAGTTCATCTTGAGCTAACACGGGTTTCAACAACCCTTCTGAAGCAGCCAGCCCTGCTGCAACCAAACCTGAAGCAGAAGTTACTTTTAACAACTTGCGTCTGCTGATACCCATAAATGTCTCCTTCAAAAAACTACTAAGACCTATACTAAATCCCTACTCTTGACACCCTAACCGCGACAGCTACTGGCGTCTCTCAAAATCCCGATCGCAATCCGGCTGCAGCTTCGCCAACTGCCTGCTTTGCCTTATCCACCACGGCTCCCATGCCAAAGAACTCATGAGTTACGTTGGTATAATTGGTTGCCTTGACAGCAGATCCAGCCTCCCGTAGCCGATTGTCCTTCACTCCGCAACGGGTCAATGTCTGCGGCAATTACCGTCGCAGGGGGCAGACCACGTAGGTTTTCGGCTCGCAACGGTGAAGCGTAAGGATTACTCCCGTCAGCCTAACTTTTGAGATATTGGCTCCAGAGGATATTTTCTGATTCACAAACTTCTCCAATAAATAATAATGATGAAGCCTGCGATCGGGTCTTTCCAACGAACGAGCGCGCTTTGTGTGTTTGAGGCTACTTTTCTAGCATTGACCGCCACCGATCGTAGAATAGACGATCGCGCGATCGCCCGGAATGCAAACGCTTGACTGCATTTTGTGACTGTGAACGCGGTAGTTCACCGCAGTCCTACAGGTTGGGCATTAATCCGAACTCGAAACAGGCTGTAGGGTTTCTGTCGCAAATCCTGACCGTTGTGATACCTAGCTTGGCGGTGGAGTTGATTTGCCGTGAAATAAAGGTAACCATTCGAGGCGACGGAAAGCGTGTCGGGCCACAGCACTCGCGGGTCATGCACCAGCCGTTCAATCGAGCCGTCCGGCAGACGGCGCTGAATTGCATTCTGCTCGTAGTTTGTCAGATAAATGCGGTTTTGAGCATCCGACTCCAAGCCATCGGAAGCTCCTCCCTTCTCGCCGTGGTCTACCACTGTGCTGGCAACTTCTCCATCGGACATCGGCTCGTTTACTAAGGCATCGACAGCCACGCTGTAGAGTCGTCGTGATGCAAGTGGAGTGTAGAATAGTCGCTCTCCATCCGCACTAATTGCAATCCCGTCGGAACCAATTTTGATCTGACTGGGCGGTTGACCCGGTTCACGATTCATAATGGGCATCCCTTCCACACTGGGTAGAAAATTGGGGACTGCTTTCGTGGAAGGATGATCGTTCAACCGCCGCCAACTTCTGCCGGAGTCCAAGTCAACCACAATAATTCCATTTGGTCCTTTGTCGGACGAGTCGGTAATGAATGCCATTCCAGCCTTACCTCGCCGCAAATCAAAGCGAACATCGTTCAGGTAAGTTGTTGGCAATGCCACATTTGGGGGAAAGACAATGGTTTTAAAAATCTGGTTTTGCCCCAGATCCACTCCGACCAATTTTGCTCCACCGGGCTGTGGTGGGCCAAAGTTGATGCTAGCAGTATCTAAAATCCACAAGCGATCGCGCGGGTCAACCACCACACTTTGAACCGAAATCAGGGACTTTGATGGGTCGCTTGGGTTCGGGCGATTAATTTCAGGATTAGGATACGCCACAGTCTGACCATTTCTGACTTCAGCAACAGTGTACTCTACGCGATCGCCCCATTTAGGAAAGTTCACGAAGATGCGTCCGCTTTGGGAAACAGTAACACCTGTAGGCATCGGACCGTTGAAGACCGCAACGGGTTCAATATCGCCAACCGTTTGCTCTTTGGGCAGCGTTGTTCGATCGATCTGGGCGGGTTGAGACTGGGCATAAACAGCAGAGCCGAGAAAACCGACGGCTGCAAGAAATAGTAGGAGTTTAAGGATCTTCATAGAATACCTTCTTTATACTGATGCCATTGGCATGAGATTTTGTAGAAGATCGGACGAGTGCCGCGGACAAAAAAGCCTCGGACACGCCGATCGTCGATGATCGAACCATCAGAATCGGTTACCAAAAATAATGATGAAATTTCTAGTTTTGAGAGTTCCTAGGCCCGCCAGCGAAGGCTTTTAACTCAATAGCATCGTGACTGCAAAACACGCGCACATCTTTACTATGCTGTACCGATAATGCGTGCAGCCGACCTTGATTGAGCAACCTAGCCTTGCGATCGACCTCCATCATCCATTGGTAGGCGCGCAGACCGGGCGTGCAGCGCCGGTTAGCGGTATCCATCTCGTGTCGGTAGAAATAGGCATCGCCTGCGTGCAGGAGCCAGCCATCGGGTGTATCAATGGCAATGCCAGCATGACCGCGCGTGTGCCCCACCAACGGGATTAGCAAAATTTCCGGAGGCAACCCGTCGAGGTCGCGGACAGCTTCAAAACCGAACCAAGGTTCCCCACCCGCCGAATAGTATTTCCAGCGTTTGACTTCATCCCACTGCCCCGGACGATAGCGCCTTTTTGTGATGAAACCGTGCCGAGCCTGTGCTGCATCGATTTCAGCCTGCATGACGTGTACCGTTGCTTCAGGGAAATCCTCTAGACCACCGGCATGATCGAAATCGAGGTGGGTTAGCACAATATGGCGCACATCGCTTGGTGAAAATCCGAGCTGTTCAATTTGATGGATCGCCGTGTACTTGCGATCGAACTGGATGTTATTAAAGTGGACGAAAAACGGGCTGAGCCGAGAGTAAGGCGACTCGATATCCCGCAATCCGAAACCGGTATCAATCAGAACCAGTCCCTGATTCGTTTCAACGAGCAGACAGTGGCAGACGAGGTGAGCCGTCAAACCCCGACTGAAGCCATCGAAAAGCGCCCCTCCAATGGGACACATACAGCCACAATTGAGATGATGAATTTGCATAAATGTGCTGCACTAAATTACTTAGGCGAGAACCATTTATTCCTCAGTTCGCATCCAATGCCGATGCTGCATAATGCCATCGATGAACGCCTGAGAAAACTGTGCTAAATCGTCACTACTCGGAGAAGTAAACACGCTTTTATCGGCAGCAATCTTGCCATTATCTGCGATGTTTACGTCCTTTAAATCTGCACATAAGAATAGATAAGACGGGCGCGAATTATTTGTTAGCAGATCCCGGTTCAGTAAGCTGGCGGTGCATTTCGGCATTAACGGTATCAGGCAAAACCTTGCTCGCGCTGGCCAGAATCTTTGTCTTGAGTGAACCGGCGATAATGTCGTCCTTACCCGCCATCAGCGCCTCGAAGCCCTGCTTGGCAACTTCTGCCGCGTCGTCTTTCTTGTCTGCGCCCGCCTTCGTGTCGTCCATTCCCGCCCGATGGAAGAAGTTGGTATCCGTCGGCCCTGGCATCAGCGCGGTAACGGTGACGCCTGTGTCCTTTAACTCGTTACGCAGCCCTTCTGAGAAGGAGTGTATAAATGCTTTAGATGCCGCGTAGACTGCCTCGAACGGGCCGGGCATCAGGGCGGCAATGGAGGAAGTGAATAGAATCCGTCCCTGGCCGCGATCGACCATATCCTTAACTACTCGTTTAGCCAAATGCACAGACGAGACAACGTTGAGGTTAATCAGATTTAGTTCGTCCTTCAAGTCTGTCTCGCGGGCAAAGTCGCCGCCGACGCCGACACCGGCATTAATGGCGATCGCATCCACTGGCCGATTAGTCGCTTTTATCTGGTTGTAGAGCGTCTCAACACCGTCGTAGGTAGCGAGGTCTGCCTCCACTGTCTCGACTTTGGCACCGAGCCCCTCACAGGCTTGAGCCGTTTCTTTGATGCTCGCTCCGGTGGCGGTGACTAGGAGATCGAATCCGTTTTGAGCGAACTGTTTGGCGAGTTCGTAGCCGATACCGTTAGAGGCACCCGTCACGACAGCCAAGGGCCGGGTCAACGAACTGTTTATAACCATTTAAAATCCTCTGTTACTGCTTCACCCTCGTTTGTCTAGACTTGCTTTTCTCTGTACCAGACAATCTTTGTGGACTGTGGGCTTTCAACTTTTACAATGCTAGGGAGGTAGGAGTGCGATCGCATCTTTCCCAGGACATAAGCTTTTAGGCATTTAAATACGGTATAATCGAAAACAAACTTCATGCAATTAGTGTAAAAATGACAGCCGAGAATCATCTTAGAGAAAGAGCAAATAGAGAAAATACATAAAGCCTTAAAAAATGAATAAAATGGAAATATTATAGAAATAATTATACTTAGATAGCAATCCTTGCAGGAGTAGTAAAATTTTTACCCCACCCCAACCCTCCCCGCGAGATCTGGGAGGGAGTAAGAAATTCACAAATGATGCGAGGATTGCTATATATGTATAAAAAAATGCGAGTAGATATGGGTAATAACTCTTTTGATAATTATTTGGGAACCGTTATTCTCTGCTGCTAAATTGGAGGCGATGAGAAACGGGAGATGAAAGAGGGGAGATTGACTCGGAAGATTAATCCTGGGCTAAAAACATTTATCTCTGGGGAAAGGGGGAGGATGCTTGCCCAGGGAGAACAGTGCGTGATGTTAGTTATAAGTGAATCTCAGGCACTGTTCTCAATCAGACCCAATCAACCTGGTAACAGCGACGAAAAATCTCAGATATCAGGTCGATCGCGCAGCAAGAAACCAAGCGCATGACGCCCAGAGTGTAAGATGTCAGTTATCAGGAATACTTTCGGTTGGCGATTGCCCGATCTCCCCCAAAATTGAAAATTATGACAGCCAATTGCTGATTCTGCTGGCTTCATGTTATAGTGGTTTTCCAAGAATTAAATTCGGTTGCGTAGTTTGTTGGTATTTATTTACAAGCGTCTCTCCGAATCTAAGTCTCTGCACCCTAATGATTCTGGAGATTTTATGTCGATTTACGTGGGTAATCTTTCATATGAGGTAACATCAGACGACCTCAACGAAGTATTTGCCGAATACGGTACTGTAAGCCGCGTCCAAGTGCCAGTGGACCGGGAAACAGGCAGGATGCGGGGTTTTGCTTTTGTGGAAATGGCAAGCGAGGCAGAAGAAGCAGCAGCCATCGCAGCTCTAGACGGTGCTGAGTGGATGGGCCGTGACTTGAAAGTCAACAAAGCCAAACCTCGCGAAAACAACAACAAACGCTCTTCGGGCGGCGGCGGTGGCTGGGGCGACAACGATCGCTCTTCACGACGCTACTAAGCTTTGAAACTGAAAATTTGAGTTTTGGTAGTTGACGGCAGGTGCGAATGCTGCTTTTTTTTCCAGTTGTTCGATCGACCCATCAAATAAAACTCCCAAACCTCTAAATCAGTTTTGCCCCCTCTCAGGAGGGGGCTTTGTTTTTGGCGAAAAATCCCACCAGGTACGTCTGCGATGCAGTTCCCACTTTAGTTCGTGATTCGATGCCCTCTTAACTGCTTTCTTTAAGAGGCTGTCGGGATTTCGCGGTTCGACTCCTGTAAACTATCAAACTAGAATTAAGCAGCAAGAAAAGTTAGAATAACGGCAAAACTGAATATTGCCCAGAACAGCAAAACTATCTTTACCGAAGATTAGTCGAGAAAACCAGCCGAATATCAGCCAATATCTTGATTTTGCCTCAATAAAGATGTCCAAGGTCTACAGCACGGCGGAACTCATTAAAATCCTCGAAGAAGAGCGCCAAGCCTGCTTGCATGGGCGGCGCCTCAACTTGACTGAAACTCCTGCTACAGGCAACCCCGTGATTGACCGTTTTCTCAAATCTGAGGGAGTTCAGAAGTTCACTGCTTATCAAAATTTTAAGGCTGCCGTACACGAATACCAGCGGGAACATCAAGTTTCTGGGATTGTCTGGCGGGAAATGGCGGTTAAAGGCAATACTCTACGCTATCCGGCAGTGGATGACGAATTAATAGCTCTACCGGTTGATTTGATTACGTTGAAGGCAGCTAAGATTGCTATGTTGGAATTCTGGCAGCAGGTAACTGCCGGGATGGATTTGTATTTAAGCATTAACAGCGGGAAGGATTTTCGATCGATCGAGCCGGTTGATGTAGAGGCTATAGCCCAGCGCACAGAATGGGCCAGTCTCTCGAAGTGGGAAAAGTTGGATTTTCTAGAAATTTTGTTGCAGTTGGGCTGGGGGAAACCGGAGGAAGCTTATTATAAGCGGGGATGGCCGACATCGGGCAGCGAATACATTCACGCCGTAAAACCCGGACAGCGGCCGATTTGTTAATTGGTAATTGGTAATTGCTAACAGGATAAGCTGAATTCAGAACAATCGACAACACAGAAATTGAGGACACGGCGCCGTGCCGTGTCCTGAGTGTAGGTAATATCTGAAGAACTCATTTATTAACTTCTGACATCTGACAAAGCATCAAGCCAAACCACTGATTTGGATCTGTCCAAACTTGCACCGGCATTAAACCACGCTGCGAAAGTTCTGCCTTTACAGTATGGAGATTAAACTTGCGAGATATTTCGCTGCGGATAGTTTCTCCCGCTGCAAATTCAACCGTTAAATTGAGAGAACGCAACTGCACTGTTTGCGCTTTTTTACTTTTTAAGTGCATTTCTATTTGACATTCCTCTTGATTGTAAAAAGCCCAATGCTCGAACTGTGCTAAATCAAAATTTCCCTCAAATTTTCGATTTAAATGCCGCAGCATATTCAAGTTAAATGCCGCCGTTACTCCTTGACTGTCATCGTATGCAGGCTCTAAAATATCCTTAGATTTGTCCAAGTCAATTCCCAGCAAAAAATACTCTCCCGGCTGCAATGCACCGACAATTTGCGAGAAAAACAAATCGCATTCTTGAGCGTTGAGATTGCCGAGGGTACTGCCGAGAAAGCAAATCATTCGGGTTGGCAACGGCGACGGTGCAATTTTAGCTAAGGCTAATTCGTAAGTGCTGACAAGTCCGTGAATCTGGAGCGACGGATAATCTGCCAACAGTTGACAAGCGCTGCTTTCTAGGATACTAGGACTGATGTCGATCGGCAAATAGTGCAGGGGATATTCCAGTTGACTGTAAGCATCAAGGAGAATCCGAGTTTTGGTGGAACTGCCGCTGCCGAGTTCCACAATTTCGCAGGGGCCCGTTAAATTTGCGATCGCCCCCGCGCACCGCTGCAAAATAGCCGTCTCAGTGCGCGTCAGGTAGTATTCCGGCAACTGGCAAATCAACTCGAACAGGTTTGAGCCGCGATCGTCGTAGAAATACTTGGGAGGCAGGGATTTGGGGGTTTGAGTCAACCCGCTAACTACATCGCTGCCAGCATTGATTTCTGCGGGTGTCAGTGCCGCAGCGCTCACCAGTCGCTCTAAGTGCAGTCGGTTTTCTTTCGTTGAGGCTGAGTTTGTCGTGTCGGACAGTCTTGGGGATTTCATAAAGTAATTTTTAGATGCACATATCGGTATAGCACGCAGTCGCGTTGCCAAATATCGCGCTCAAGTCAGATTTTTCATACCGATCTCGGTTCTGTATTTTCTCACCGGATGCCGATCGCATCCACAATTAAAACTTAAAATTTATCCACAAAAATTATTGAATACTTAACCAAACTTGTTTTCTTTGAGCTTGTTACATGGAAAAAAGTTGGGCATTTCGCAAACAATTTTTTTCCCAGTTTCCTCTCCAGTCATTTATCTGATGTTCGTCAAATAAGCTTTGTAATGCAATTGTTAAGGAATTTGTTCATCGGAAAAGTCGGATGACTAAATTCCTTAATACGAACAAATTTGATAGTAGTTATAATTACCTATCAAACTACTTAGCGCAGCGAAAACCAGCAATAATTTGCCGCACGCCCGGATAATACCAATTCCGAAATGTCGATCGCAGTGCCTGCGGAAAAGTCGCCCAACTCCCGCCTTTCAAAACCCGGTGTTCTCCATCAAAATAAACTTGAGAATAGCCCCTGTAAGGATAACTTTCAAATCCCGGATAGGCGTCAAAGGTTGAAGCAGTCCACTCCCAAACATTCCCCAACATATCATAGCAGCCGATCGCGCTTGCTCCTTTGGGAAAGGCATCAACTGGCGAGGTATTTGCAATATTATTGCCGTGATTGCACAGGCTGCCCTTTGGCGGTTCTTCTCCCCAAGGATAGATGCGATATGTTTGATTTGTGGCGTCCCAACTCGCAGCTTTTTCCCATTCGGCTTCCGATGGCAAACGCTTGCCGATAAAGTTGCAGTAAGCTTCGGCTTCGTACCAACTGACACCGCAAACTGGATGGTTGTTGAAAGCTGGATTTTCTGACCAGTAAAGCGGTTGAGAGACGGCTTCGCCTTGCAGCCATTTCCAGCCGTCCGCTGACCACCAATCAGGGTTTTGATACCCGCCGGATTCCATGAAATCTCGGTATTGACGGCAAGTGACGGGATAGCGATCGATCGAGTATTCTTCTAAATAACACAGGTGGCGCGATCGCTCGTTATCCAAAGCCTCAGCAGCATCGCTTCCCATGTAAAATTCTCCGCCCGGAATTTCAATCGCCGGGGAATCGGTAATTGGTAATTGGTAATCGGCAATTAATCTTCCCCCTTTCTTATTCCTTCTATC
Organism: Microcoleus sp. Pol1C5; assembly: GCF_036701115.1. Classification (NCBI taxonomy): domain Bacteria; kingdom Bacillati; phylum Cyanobacteriota; class Cyanophyceae; order Oscillatoriales; family Microcoleaceae; genus Microcoleus; species Microcoleus sp. Pol1C5. Next base: position 56,317 of record NZ_JAUBQE010000023.1, read on the forward strand.
CGTTACGTCCCGAAAATCCGTTAAATCCGTTGCCGAACTTCCTTCTTCCTTCTTCCTGTGCATTTGCAACACGAAAGCAACAGTTTCGCAGTGCTGGCTTTCGTGCTGAATAATAAACCGCCAGAGACGTTCTTGCTTGTCGATCGGCGCTACTTCCAAATAATCTAACACCTTTTTTCTTACCGCGTCCAGATATAATTCAACTTCAGGTAACGTCGGCAGAAAAACCCGTTGTTTTTTCGGCAAAATATCAGCAGCAAACAGTTGGTGATACTGAGGCAAGACAGGTTCCAAGCCAGCACATCGCTGCAACAGCCACAAATCTTCAGTATAAGCAATATGACCTAAGTGCCAGCCAACAGGACTGAAATCAGGATGAGCTTGGCGGCAAAAAGTATCGTAGTCGATGTCTGTAAATAGCTTGAAAGTGCCGCGGCGACACTCCTGCAAATCGCGATAAATTGCCTCTCTACAAGATTGGATAGATTTCGATATCACGCTCTACTCCGGTACTGATAATGCTCTGGACTGGACACTCGTGCCAATTGCCAGCAAATAAAGGTTCAGAAGCAATGATGACAGAATCCGGGAAATTCAAATCGTCCCGCAACCAATAGAGGGAAGGAGGGGTTTTTTGGGAAGCAAAGCGAGAGGCAACAAGCTGGTGTCCATCACTGATAATGATATTAGCTGAAAATTCTACTTGGTGAAAGTTTGCTAGCTCTGCCACAGTTTTCAGCGTGTTTTGCAAAGCAGCTTCTAGAGTCACATTGGCGGCTGTCAATTCATTGACAAACAAGCCGAAAATATGCTCTGAATCTGTAGTGCCGTTAATGGATTGATAAATGGTATCGGTGAGTCGAGCGCGAATTGGTCTGTAAAGAGTTTGCCGAAAATTCTTCACAAAGCCGTTGTGTACGAACAGCAGGCGATCGTTCTGAAACGGCTGACAGTTGCTCAAATCTACAGCTTGTCCTGAAGTTGCACTGCGAACGTATCCGATCGCGCATCCAGATTCAACATATCGACTGATACTCGGAAGGTTAATGTCGCTCCAAATTGGCTGTACATTTTTATATGTAAACGGATCAGTATCTAAGTGCGGGTGATACCAACCAAGACCAAAACCGTCAGCATTGAGTACGCCAGAAGTCATTTCGCGGGGCTCGTAACTCTGCACAATTAGGGAATGTTCCGGCTTGTACAGAATAGCATCGAGTAAAATCGGCTCCCCGAGGTAGCCAAGCAAACGGCACATAAAATTTTTGCAGCAATGTGATTAGCATTGTAAGTCATTAGCCGAAAAATTGCCCGATCGGGCATCTTCAGCGCTGGAAGGTTTTTTGTAACCCGCTGCCAGCATCGCAGTACAAACGATACAGTTAAGGTAGAACCCCTGCAGCACAAGGAGACTCTTGAATGTTCCTCGACGAACTCATCCCAATGGCGAAAGAATTGATCGAACAGCCGATCGCCTTCGCGGGCGGATTTTTATCTGGCCTGCTTCGACTCAACCTTCACGAAGATCCCGTTAAAAGCTGGATCGACGAGCAAGCTGGTTCAACTTCCTACACTACTCCCCCAGCCGAACCCACCAACGGTAAAAGCACGGGGCCTCAGTCAATCTCGATCGACTAAGGAAAAGCAGTAACATCCTCCCAACGCCAAACTGATTACAGTTATGGCGTGGGCTTCCAAACATCACAGTTTGGCTTTTCGCGTTTTTCTCTTACGGGATTTGCACACTTGGCTAGACTGAATTTCTCTGTGTCCGCTAAAAAGTCTGCACAGACACTTAGACACTTTCGATTCCCGTATAGCCTTTCTCAGATAGATAAAGTACAATAACAGCAGTATGTAAACCCGTTCCAAATATTTTGGTGAGAAAGTTGACGGAATGCCAACTCTATCGCCTTTCCTAATTATTGATAATGTGTTGTTTTGATAAAACTGAAAATATATTTAAGTTTTAACCGTAACTTCTCAGGTTTGTGATAAATCGGGCGAAGGGGGCGAAAAGTATATTATTACTTTAGCTCTTTTTCTTGACTACTTTATTTACTTATTTTGCCTATTTGTATGATCCTTCTCCATCACTACCAAAGCATTTTTTATAATTTCTGTAGGTGACCGGATCGTAAAATGCTCAAATGTAATTGTATCATGTTCCTTCTTAAGTTAACTTAACTTATATAAAAAATGTTGACACTTATGTATTATACTATTTGTGGAAATATTTTACACGTTTTTTAGTTTTAGGTATCGCAATTAAACCTTTTATTGATAGAGTTCAAGGGAAGTTATTCAAAATTTTAATCATTTTTATTTTCAACAAGCTGCTAAAATTATCAGTTATTTTGCATGAATTTTACATAATTGCACAAATTAGCTCGCCGAAGAATATTTTTGGTTTTATAGCCCTGTTTAAGTAATCTTTTTTTTGAGAAAACTGAGAACTCTCCAAAACACTGAGCTATGAATTTTTGTGATATTGCTTGCGTAATGATAAACATCGATAATTTTTTGTCTAAAATCAAGATAATCAGCTTTCATTGCTAGTAATGTATGATGTTTTCGATGGGCAAATAAACCTGCTGTGAGTGGAGGGGACTTCCCCTCCACTTATGGTGGTGCTGTGACTTTTGAGCGAATTAGAGTTCATTTATTTTATATTTTACCGTTATGAATACCTCAGCAATATGATACCTCATCTGTGTGACAAAGCCTATATCTGTGCACTCCGAACTTAATTATAATCCTACCACTGTTTATAGTTGGCGTGGGCCGGCTTGGTTTGTGTAACGCCAGGTTTTAACCTGTAGACTAAAGGGGTTTATAAAAATGAATTCAGGATGATGACAACCAAAAAGCTACCGTAACTGCCTTGTCACCCAAAATCGATAGCGACTTTCAGGCTCAGGATTTACTCATCAATTAATTACTAATTTTAAAATCTCAAATCTCAAATGTCAAATTTTAATAGGTACTTGATCTACCTGAGAAAAGCTATAATATCTGTTCATGAGTGCAGCGAGGATAACTTTAGGAGAAGGAAACAGAAATAGTATGTTGAGAAAAATGAATTTACAAACCAGACTTATCAGTGCATTTTTGATGATGGGAGTATTAGTATTTTTCGTTGCCTGGGTAGGATGGAACTCAACATCTAATCTCAGTCAACACATAGATACTATAGGTAAAAATAATTTACCGAGTATTGAAGCATTATGGAAAATTAACGAGGGACAAACCCAAATTGAGTCATCCGAGAGAGCGCTAATTAATCCGGCGCTCAGTCAAGCAGAAAGGCAAGATGCCTTAAACAGAATGGACAAGGCTTGGCAGCAGATTCAAGATGGGTTTAAAGCATACGAAGCTACTCCACGTACCGCAGAGGAAAACGCACTATATCAACAAATGCTTAAGTATTGGGAGAAGTGGAAGCAAGAAGATCAAGAACTCCTGCGAATTAATCAAGAATTTGAGAAACTGGGAATTTTGAATCCTTTGAGCTTGCAGCTAAACCTAATTACTCAAGGTAAAAAGAATTCGCCAGAAATGGCAAGAGCAAACACAGCTAGTAACCTTTTGAATAAACTCAGTCACCAATCTAAGCTAATTCGCCTTGAATTTATCAAGGCCGAAAAAGCAAATTTAGCCGTAGCTGCATCCAACAGAAAGCAAGCCAACGATGCTTATACAACCGCCGAAAATGATATTAGGAAGACTCAAGTAGCTGTATTTTTGGGGATGACAGTTGGGCCGCTAATAGCGATTATTTTAGGCATAGCTTTAAGCATAGCGATCGCCAAACCTTTAGATAAAGCGCTGAAAGGTATTATTAATATGATTGTCAGTTCTTCTACCGAGATCGCTGCTACAATTGAGCAACAGGAACGTATTGCTGTACAACAAGCTGCTTCTGTTAATCAAACAACTACCACCATGGATGAATTGGGCGCATCATCGAGGCAATCAGCTATGCAAGCTGAGTCAGCTCTTGAGAATGCCAGTAATGTCTTAAACTTGGCAGCAGAAGGCAGTAAAGTAGTGCATAAAACCCAGCAGGGGATGTTGAGTTTGACTGAAAAAGTCGGAGCGATCGCCGATCAAGTTTTACATTTGAGCCAGCAAACCAATCAGATTGCTAATATTACCAATTTAGTCAGCGATTTGGCTAATCAAACTAATATGCTGGCAATTAACGCTACAGTGGAAGCAGTACGCAGCGGAGAACAAGGAAAGGGGTTTGGGGTGGTGGCGACGGAAATTCGCAGACTGGCCGATCAAAGCAAAAAATCGTCGGATCAGATTAATGATTTGATAAACAGTATTAAGAATTCCATTAATAAAACAGTGATGGTAACAGATGAGGGCAAGAAAACTTTAGATAATAGCCTAAAATTGACTGAAGGTACGGCGGATAATTTTAACAATGTTGCTAATGCTATTAACAGTGTAGTTGTGAGCAGTCAGCAAATTTATCTGAATACCAAACAGCAGGCGATCGCTATTGAGCAAGTGGTAGATGCGATGAATGTTCTGAATAAAGGAGCAACGGAAACAGCCAGCGGTATTACCCAAAGTCGAATTGGCACTCAAACACTTAACAAAGCTGCTTTAAATCTTACATCCTTAGTTTAATGGAGAAAAGTAATATCCTAAACTAGCGATTAAGGAGATGGGGACAAAATTTTCCCTATTCCCCATTTCCAATTTCCAATTCCCAATTTTGCCAAAGTATTGAAGGTGAGATATCCCCGTATATGAAAGGGCTGGGGAGGTTTGAAGTATCTTTTCTAAAAGGGCTATGTAGATGTGTATAGCAATTCTCAAGTGAATCAAGTACCAATTTAGATTTTAGATTAAAGAATTGAAGAAATGGGGAATGGGTAATTAACTGGGAAGTACCTCACGAAAGTTGAGAACTGCTATATCAACGATCGTGGTCCTGAGCAACTTAATATATTATACCTTGTTAGTCGCTGTGTTACCGAAGATGCTTGGTGATTCGTCGTCCACCCATCAGTGATCTGATTAAAATCAAATATTGTTCAGGGACGCGATTCCTCGGCGCCCCAAACCTCATCTCCTGACTCGCCCTGCGGATGAGTGAGGAGATGAGTTTGGATTAAGCTAACTATTGCAGCCAGTACCAAGGGTTGGTCAGTGCGGCAAACCCTTTGAGTCAGAGTCGATCGCCCAGTTGTATGCTAGATAGCACTTGAAAGTTAAATTAAAAGGTTATTATGTATAGCACAATAAGTTCAGTTCGATCGACATGACTATCTACATTGGAAATCTGTCTTACCGCGCCACCGAAGAAGACCTGAAAGCAGTATTTGCAGAATACGGCACAGTCAAGCGAGTTGTCTTGCCTACCGACAGGGAAACCGGTCGGATGCGCGGTTTTGCATTTGTTGAGATGATGGAGGATGCCCAAGAAGACGCTGCAATTGCCGAATTAGACGGTGCAGAGTGGATGGGGCGCCCCTTGCGAGTGAACAAAGCTAAACCGAAAGAAGAGGCAAATCGAGGCGCAGGTTTCAAGAGAAACGACGGATATTAGTCCGCGATGCGGCGGTTGACATCCTGTCGGAACCCACCTGATGCACCAGTGCGCCACTAGCGCCGAATTGCAAGCAGCAGTTGATTTTGGGGATGCAATGTCAAATCCGCTGCACAAAAACATCGATTCTTTGTGGGCTGCACTTGATTCATAACTTTTTGAGAAAGACAGAATTTATGCACGCTAGTCTAGAAACCCGATTTCTTCCGCGATACCTCGCTGCTAAAAGCAAAATTTATCAGGAGAAACCGGGTTGATGAGCGTTAGTCTTAGAAAGAGTAAACTCGCCCTTTTTCATCAATATAAACTGACCGGTCTTGCCTAGTGCGGGGGTCTGATCTGGTGATGCGAACCGTCACAATGTTTGTCTGCGAATCAACGTTATAGTCATATTTCAAAGTTGTGCTTCCTCCTGTGGCATTAATGGGAATATTGGCAATGTCGCCTGTGCGATTGCTGATACGAACAATGATGTTTTTGCTGGTTCCGACGGGCAAGGATGACAAGCTGGCACCTGATTGACCGTATTCTAGGTTTAATCCTGTTTCATTTAACAGTCTGAGGGTTATGTTGCGAGTATTGTCAACCTGCGCTTGAGGTTGCCAGAATCCGGGTTTTTTGCCACCGTCAGCTGCAGGTTGAGATAATGCTGGGTGAGGATGCAGAAAGGCCAGGGCGGCAAGTATTGCTGCGGTTGCAATAATTTTTGATTTCACGGTTTGTACCTCCGGGTCAAGAATTGGTGATATTTCTATCCTAGCTTTAAAATCGGATGTTAGTGGAAGGAAGAAGGAAGTTCGGCAACGGATTATTTAACGGATGTAACGGATGTAACGGATGTCAGGAAGAAGGAAGAAGGAAGAGGCAAAAAGGAAGAAGGAAGAAGGAAGAGGGAAGAGGGAAGAAGGAAGAGGGAAGAAGAAAGAAGCAATAAAAGGAATAAAAGCCAGGGTTTGAGAAATTAAGAATTTCCTAACCGTCAGGGCGGTTGCTATATCTATTCAGAAACCGGGTTTCTGTAGTTGTTAATATTCCTGGACGCACGGGTTGTCTAGAAATCCGATTTCTGAGCGGGTGCCTGCTTGCCAAAGCTATGATTTAGAGTAGAAACCGGATTTCTGGGGTCAAGTGGGTCCGGAAGTGGTTAATTGTTAATTATCGATCGAGCGGCTTCTAGCAGCAGGCGCTGTTCAGCGCGGACGATCGCTCTGGAAGTTTGTTCTGCAGCATCGACATTGACCGAAATAGACGAAATTCCCCACCGCACGAAGGATTCAACTGTATCGGGATACAATGCGGGAGCGTCGCCGCAGATTGAGCAAGGAATGCCGGCGGCCCGGGCCTGTTTGATTAATTGTTCGATCGCCCTCATCACTGCTCGATCGCGCCCGTTGAAAGCACCTGCTACCTGGTCGGAGTTGCGGTGAACTCCTAATAGCAATTGGGTTAAATCGTTAGTGCCGATAGAAATTCCTTGAACTCCGGCTTTTACGTAATCGGACAATAAAAATAACACCGAAGGAACTTCCGCCATAATCCACATTTGAAACTCGGTTGAGCGGTTTTTCCAAACTTTTTCTAAGCGCTGGCGGCAGTATATAAACTCGTCAACCGAGCGCACGAAAGGCAAAATTAAATTAACATTGGTATGGCCTGACTCGCAGACTTTTTGAAGTACGCAGAGTTCCCAATCAAATAATTGCGGTTCAAAGGTATAACTGAAACTGCCGTCGGCACCTGACTCCCGTAAATCGAGCGATCGATAAAATATTGGCCGCGGCGAAACAGCAGCAGCAAATAAACTGAGGCAATCCGCCATGCGATCGACAAATTCCGATTGGCGGCCGTCTTGCAGCCACACTTTGGGGTTTTGACAGTCCAAAGCTTCTAATGCCATTAATTCCGATCGCAGCAATCCGATGCCGTCTATTGGCAGATTTTTGAGGCGGTCGATCGAACTTGTTTGGCTGACATTAACTAGCAGTTGAGTCGCCGTTGGTGGGCCCCAAACATATTGAGTAGACTCAGATTGTCGAGATGTAGGGGTGGAATTGGACGATCGATCGGAGGTAGAAGATTGGTGCTTGGCTATTGACATTTTCGCTGCTGTACTGTAGATATTTGTCTTTTTTGCTGTGTCCCGAAGTCGGCGGCTGTCTCCTGTCTCGATCGCATCCTGTTGCGCGAGGGCAAAAACTTCTCCGCTATCGCCGTCTACCAACACCGAATCGCCCGAAGCGATCGCTCGCGTGGCTCCGGTCACTCCCACAACGGCGGGAATCCCCAATTCCCTCGCTAAAATGGCGCCGTGGCCTGTCATACCTCCTTGTTCCGCAACCACCCCAGCAGCAACCTTCAGCCAAGGCAGCCAATTCGGCTCGATTGTCCGGGCTACCAAAATGCCTCCGGCTAAGAATTCCGCGTTTTCTGGGTGGGAATTAGTCATAACTTGGGCAATTGCTTCGGCTTTTCCTGATGCTGCTGCCACACCTCTGAGTATGGCAGGAGTTCGGGCTGGGGCGATCGAGTTTGGCTGCGGGAGGGCGATCGAATTTTCCTTTATCGCCGCGACTTTTTCCCCTTTCACAAGACGAACTTGAGTGAAATAAAACTGCCGTTCGCCACTGTTTGCTGTCTGGTTTAGCGTCCACTCCAAAATTAAATCTGAGTCAAATTCTGCGATCGCTTTTTTACTCAATTCAATGATTTCTTGCAGTTGCGATTCCTCTAAAACATATTCTGTTTGTGCTTCCTCTCCCAGCGCTAAAACTTGCACGCAACAATCAGCAAAATCAGGAATTATAAATGGAGAATCGGAAATTGGGAAAGCAGCAAACTTGCCCAACAGCAGTTTTTTTTTCGGTTCACCATCGCCGACTTTGAGATTGTAGGCTAATGTTTTGTAACCGATCCGCTGGAATTTAACCGCGCTTGTTTCTGGCTGCACTTGATAGTAATCGGGGATGGTTTCTCCCCTAGCGAGGGACAATCCCAAACCGCTGGTGGCTTGGATTTCCCACTGTGCACCCGCCTTTGTTTTCACCTCGCCTGCGGCGATCGCTTCTTGAAGTGGCTGCACCAAAACTGCGGGATTAATTTGCTGTACCCGCAGGCCGCACCGCTGCCAGTAAAATAGACTTCGGGCTCTGAACATTTCTGCCCAAGCTCGTTTGAGTCCGTCCCCAATGGCTTCGGGTTCTGCCCGTACTGCCTGAGATTCCAGAATGCCGACTGTTTTCGGGTTCCAGGAAGTCAGGGAAGGGCGAAAAATTAAGGCTGTGGAGTTTAAGTTTGACTTTGAGTTGAGTTGACTAACAGCAGACTCTAGGGTGGAGAGCAGTGAATCTGGCAGTTTGCCGGCGAGGATTTGGTGGCGGATGCTGCGGGCGATCGATTGCAGTTGTCTGGGTTCATCGACATTCAAGTGCAGGGAAGAGTGTGGCCAGTCAGCAAACAGCGGTTCTAGGCACTCGATCGACTCTAAAAACTGCCAGAATGTGGTAGCCGGTACGACAAAACCCGGTACAACAGGATGATTTTTCTGGAGCAAACAGCTCAAGTAAAATGCTTTTTCTCCCACTGCATCTCTGTCTGAAGGTTGAATTTTGTCTAACCAGTAGAGGTTTTTCACGCTGCGAGCCTGTCGGTGGAAACTGATTGAAGTTGAAAGTTTTTCCCATTAATCACTTACGACAATTTTAGGATGAACAAGCGACAATGGACGGGATTGGTCAAATCTTTTCTCAATCTATTTCTTAAGTCTAACTGTCCTCTTTGTCAGCGACCGGCCGCCGGAGAGTTTTGTTTGTACTGTCACAAGCAACTTCAGCGATGTCAGTTAAGCGATTCCGGTCGATTTTGGAATTCTGAGCAGCGTGTTTTTGTGTGGGGTGAGTATGGCGGGGCTCTCAAACGCGCGATCGCAGCTTTGAAATATGACGGCAATCCGCAATTAGCCAAACCTCTAGGCGGCTGGCTGGCAGAAGCTTGGCTGAGTTTTCCGGAGTTAGCTATAGACAATCTAACAGTTGTACCGATTCCCATGCACAAAGAAAAGGTCAAGGAGCGCGGTTTTAACCAAGCGGAACTGTTGGCTGAAAGTTTTTGCGAGCTGACTGGTTTGCCTTTGCAGCGACACGGTTTGGAGCGGGTGAAAAATACTCAGGCTTTATTCGCTCTGACGCCACAGCAGCGCCAAGCAGAAATGAAAAATGCTTTAAGTTTGGGGAAAGATTTTCGTCGTCGCCTCCCGCGCGATCGAGTGCTGTTAGTTGATGATATTTACACTAGCGGTACTACGGTTAAGTCGGCAATTAAAATATTGGAACAGTCGGGAATTTCGGTTTACGGAACTGTGGCACTTGCAACTCCGAATAAGAGCGATCGGTAGGCTATTTTGTCTTTAATTTTAAACAGGTTTGTAGTGAGGAAATGTTATTTCTCAGGATTTGCTAATAAGATTTTTTTGGGAAAACGAACCGCGAAGACGCGAAGTCCGCGAAGGAAGAGAAAGAAGAGAGAGAGTTTAGGCGGAAAGGGGGAATTGGTTGCTGATGTTCCACCGGCTGCCGTCGTGAAGCAGCAAAGTTAATGCCGAAGCGGTAAACTCAAAGTGGAGCGATCGCCCGGAGAATTCCAACCAAGCCGTTTGAAAATTCTCCTTAGTTAAATCGCGAAACGCTACTGTCATGTGTGGTACAAATGGGCGAGCCTGAGAAACTCGATCGACTATTCCCAAAGTTGCCTCCAAATAACTCATCAAATCTTTGTGAATCTCCAGCAATTCGGGCGATTTGACAACATCAACGTAAATGACGCGCGGCGCGAAAGCAGCAAAACTGGATAGAGTAACGGGAATTGACAGCCGATTTGCCGAAAACTCCTTCAAACTTTCCTCTAATTTGGGAACATCCTCCGCTAACGAGTGAAAAGGAGGTTGCAGCGTGATGTGCGGCGGCGACTTCAAAGCACTGCGGCTGTTGTAGTGTTCCGCAAAATACTGTTGAATCTCAGTAATGTGCTGTTCAATATCGGGAGGTGGCACTAGGGCAATAAAAAATCGCTGTTTTGACTGGTTCATCGGATAACATCGCAGTTAAGAAAGGATGGTGCAAAATGGAATAGAGAGCATTTGCCCTAGATCCCATTGGTGATCACCCATTCCCAATCTAAAATATAAAATCTAAAATCCCAAATAAAAATGCCTTGGTTTGTCAAAATTGAGCAAGGAATTGTCGAAAAGCCTGTCTTTGACCAATACGTGCCAGCTCACAGAGCTTATGTCCGAGAGTTGATTTCTAAAGGACACCGAGCGAAAACTGGCTACTGGGGGAGGCGCGGCGGCGGTATGTTGATGTTTGAGGCGGGTTCGATGGATGAGGCAAAGGCGATCGTCGCTGAAGACCCGCTGGTGAAGAACGGTTGCGTTATTTATGAAATTTATCACTGGTGTGTGGTTGAAGAATAAATAACTGTGTTATACTCATATATGAACTGGACCCACGCGATTCCAACGCCCAAATCTTGTCAGGACCGGAAGGTAGCAGCAACACGGGATGCTTGTAATAGGCGTGGTCTCCGGTTCACCCAGTTTTATGAGGTGTAGCTCCTATGCCTGGTTTCGGAGATATTTTACAAAAAGCAGTTTACCTTGGTGTCGGGCTAGCTTCTTACGCTGGTGAAAAAGCTGGCAGCAAGTTAACTGAATTACGCACTGAAGCCCAAAAGCTGGCAGACGAATTAGTCAAGCGTGGTGAGATGTCAACGGAAGAAGCTCGCCGCTTTGTTGATGACATGGTGCAACAGGCTCAGCAGCAGCCCCCCGTAGCATCGGCTGGGAACGAAAAACCGGCTGAACCTCGGCGGATTGAAATTATTTCTGAGGAAGAAGATGTCTCGGCAAAAGATGCTAAAGAGACAGGCGGCGTAGACAAGCTCCGCGAACAGGTGCAGAATTTACAAGAGGAATTGCGGCGTCTGAAGCGAGATTAAACTCAAAAAAGCTCGCTCCGTAAAGCATGAAGGGAACTCAGGATAATACTCTTGAGTTCCCTTTTTGAATATCTCCCCTGTCAGATGTGGACGGATATCAGGCAATAGGTAATAGAATTGAAAGTAGGTGCAAGCACTTCACTTGAGGCTGGCTGCACTTGTCTGTAAAATATTTTGTAATAGCCAACTGTCAAATTCATGGAAGATTGGTCTAAAGATTTTTTTGGAGCAATGGAAAATGCTGTTACTGAAGTAGAGCATTTTTTCAGCGAAATGGGCGAAGAGTTTGTCGAAATGCTGGACGTTTTGGCAAAAATGTCGGAAGAGTTTACTGAACAAGTACAAAATAATCTGATTAACGACATTGACGGTTATTTCAATGAATTTGACGGTTTATTGAATGAATTTATCGAACCGATAATTGAAATTTGCCGCGACTTCGACCCGCAATTTGATGAGATAGATTTGTCGATGGTGACTTATGTAGACCCTTCGCCGACGCAGCAGCCGGCTTGTCGCGGTTGTCGCAACTATCACGGTCAAGTTTACGGGGGAAATTTGTTGGTTTGTGCGATGCACCCTACTGGTGTGGAATCGGAGAGTTGTGCTGATTGGGAAACAGACGGCGATGCAGATTTTTGATGGCCCAGTTGAGTTGTTGAGGGGTTAATGGCTTATGGTAACGTCAATTCAGTCTCCGTCAAAGATTTCTCTGGAAGAGTTTCTGCTGCTTCCAGAAACGGAGCCGGCTAGCGAGTATGTTGACGGTCAAATTTATCAAAAAGCTATGCCCCAAGGAAAACACAGCACGTTACAAATCAAATTTTCATCGGCTATTAATCAACTTGGCAAACCGCAAAAGTTAGCTTTTGCTTTTCCTGAATTGCGCTGCACTTTTGGGGGGTGTGCTGTTGTTCCAGATTTAGCAGTATTTGAGTGGTCACGCATTCCTCTGAATTCTCAGGAAGAAATTGAAAATAGGTTTGAAATTGCGCCCGATTGGACAATTGAGATTTTATCGCCGGATCAAAGTTCAACTCGCGTGATTAAGAAGATTCTGTTTTGCCTCAAGAATCATACTAAATTAGGTTGGCTGATTGACCCGGAAGAAGAATTGGTAATTGTTTTTAAACCGCACCAGGAACCTGAGATTAAAGAGAATGAAGATATTTTACCTGTACTGGATGTGCTGTCGGATTTGCAACTGTCGGCGGCAAATTTGTTTGAGCTGTTAAGTTTTAATTAGAAATGAGTTACAGTTGAGTCAGGGTAAGTTGGCATCTAACGACATTTAAAGGTGAATCGCTCAACGGCTAATAATTCGCAATTTGGGTTTCCGAAAATGCCGCCATCGCTGCAATTGCGACAGTATCAGCGAGTGGCGGTTGCTAATTGGTTTGCCAATCAGGGACGCGGTACGCTGAAGATGGCGACGGGTAGCGGCAAGACGATTACTGCACTGGCGATCGCCACTGAATTATACAATAAAATTAACCTGCAAGTCCTGCTCGTAATTTGCCCTTACTGCCACCTGGTGAATCAGTGGGCGCGGGAATCAGAGAAATTTGGTTTAAAACCTATTTTGGCTTTTGATAGCGCCCGCAGTTGGCAGAATAAGCTGGCTGCGGGTTTGTATGAAGTGCGCTCTGGCGAGCGAGCATTTCTCACAATCATCACTACCAATGCTACCTTAATGGGAGATAGTTTGCGATCGCAACTGCGCTATTTCCCAGAAAAAACCCTGATTATTGGAGACGAAGTTCACAACTTAGGCGCGCCCCGTTTAGGAGAAAGTTTGCCGCGCAATATTGGACTGCGACTCGCCCTTTCCGCCACCCCAGAAAGGCATTTCGACGAACAAGGAACCGAAGCTATTTTAGATTATTTCGGCCCTGTTTTGCAGCCGGAACTCACCTTAGCAGACGCCATCCGCCAAAAAGCATTAGTACATTATTTATACTATCCAATTTTAGTAGAATTGACAGAAGCCGAAACCCGCAAGTATTCCCGCTTAACTCAAAAGATTGGCTGGGCGCTTTGGGGCGATGAAAAAGTAGAAGAAAACGATGCTTTAACGACTTTATTAATGCAGCGAGCTCGGTTAATTGGGGCAGCGGCTAATAAATTAACAGCTTTGCGAGAATTAATGATTCACCGTCTGGACACAGCCCACACTTTATTTTACTGCGGCGACGGTGCGATCGAAGGAGGTGCGCGCCGAAATAACAACCGGCAACTAACAGAAACCGCGAAGTTATTGGGTTCAGAATTAGGCTACCGAGTTAACACTTATACTGCGGCAACTCCTTTAGCAGAAAGAGAACGATTGCGCCAGCAATTTGAGAGTGGAGAATTGCAAGGTTTGGTAGCGATTCGGTGTTTGGATGAAGGCGTGGATATTCCTGCAATTCGCAATGCTGTAATTTTAGCAAGCAGCAGCAATCCGCGCCAGTTTATTCAGCGCCGGGGACGCATTTTGCGGCCGCATCCGGGGAAGGAAAGGGCAACTTTATTTGACATGATAGTTTTGCCTCCAGATTTGGGCAGAGAAACCTTAGAAGTCGAGCGCAATTTGCTGCGAAAAGAGTTGAAGCGGTTCTTGGAATTTGCCGATTTAGCCGACAATGCTGGGGAAGCTAGAGTCAAATTGTTGCAACTTCAGAAGCGTTACGGGCTATTAGACATTTGACATTTATTAAGGTTCGGTTTATGTTTGAGAATATAGAATTATTTGATCGCAGTTTTAGTTGCTAGTTTAGTTCGCGATCGCACGCAGAGTTCAGAAACCAGGTTTCTTTGTAGATTTCTCGTGACTGTTGACAAAACTCGTAGAAACCGGGTTTCTCGCCCATGAGCCTAGGCCCTGTATATTTTAATATTTGCAAAAAAAATATGACTGAAAATCTGAATGAAAATCTGATTATGGCATTTAGATATGAAGATAGTGCGATCGCAGCCTTACCGACAAGCATTTTAGCAGAAAAACGTTCTTCTTATCAAACTCATCAGGAATTCAGCGACGTACAGCAACCTATTACTAGCGCGCCACCGGAAGTGCGACAAATTATTGAGCGGGTATTGGAAATTGAAAAAGATAAGTTGTACATGAGAGCCCCCCGCCACATTAACGATGACATTTTAAAAATCATTAAGGAAGCAATTGTATGAAGTTAATCTCAATTACTCTATGCAACTTTCGTCAATTTTACGGCAAAAGCCCTGAAATTAAACTAGCTTGGGGTAGGCAAAATATTACAGTAATTCACGGTAATAACGGCGCGGGAAAAACGGCTTTAATGAATGCCTTTACGTGGGTACTTTACGGAGAATTTAGCGCCGCTTTTGCGGCAGAAGAACAATTAGTAAACAAGCGCGCTCTGGCTGAGGCAGAAATGGGAAAAGCCGTAGGTTGTTGGGCGGAAATTGTGTTTGAACACGACAGCACGCGCTACCAAGCAAAACGCATATGTCGTGCTTATAAAAGTGAAAATACTGTAGAACATGGCAAGGCTGAATTGTTTCTGAGTGTAGCAAAAGATAACGGTCTCTGGCTGAAGCCGGATCAGCATCCCGATGATATTATCGGGCGGATTTTGCCGGAAAGTTTACATAAATATTTCTTTTTTGATGGGGAGCGAATCGAGCAAATTGTCCGCTATGACAAGAAGGCAGAAATTGCGGAAGCTACTAAGGAGTTGCTGGGGGTGGAAGTCTTGAATCGATCGATCCGGCATTTAGGAGAAGCAAAAAAATCTCTAGAGACAGATTTAAATATAATTGGGAATGCTGAAACGAAACAACTTTTAAAAGACAAGCAAAAAATTGAGCAAGAAGTTGAGCAAATTTCAAGCAGACAGGTAGAAATTGAGCGGGAATTGATTAACCAAGGAGAGTTAAAAAAAGCAGTTAATGGTAACTTGTTGGAACTTAGCGGTGCTGCGGATTTACAAAAGTTGCGAGACGAATTAGAAAGTCAAAAAAGTTTATTTAAGCAACAAATTGCACAAGCTACAGATGCTCTAAAACGCTCAATATCTATGCGGGGTTATGGAGTATTTCTGTCAGAGGCGGCGGCTGAATTTCAACTAATAGTAGGAGGCTTCCGAGAAAAAGGCGAGTTACTTTCGGGGATTCAGCGGCCGTTTTTGGAAGAGTTATTAGCGCAGCAGCGGTGTATCTGTGGTGCGGAATTAGTGGAGGGTTCTGAGTCTCGCCAACAGGTTAGCGGTTGGATGGAGAAGGCGGGAATTGGGGATGTGGAAGAAACAACTATTCGGATTAGCGATCGCGTAAATGAAATTGATAGGCAAGTGACTGATTTTTGGGAGGAAATTGACCGACAGCAAGGCAATATCAGCCGTGACAGAACCGAACTTTCTAGGGTAGAAAATCAGCTAGACGATATTCACAACAAGCTGCGAAATTTTCCTGACGGCGATGTCAGCCGCTTGCAAAAGCGCTTGGATGAAATTGAGGCAAAAATTGGCGATTTGCACCGGGAAACAGGCTCTAACCAGCAGCAGATTGAGAGTTTGAAGGCGTCGATCGCGAATCTGGACAAGCAAATCGACAAGCAGCAACTGAATGAGCAAAGGCAAGTATTAGCCCAGCGCCGGATTGCTGCGACTCAGGATGCGATCGATCGCCTAACTGAAGTGCGATCGCGCTTAGAAAAACAGTTTTGTTCTCAGTTAGAAAAGCGGGTGCAAGATATTTTTAGTCAAATTTCGTTTACTCCTTACATCCCCAAGTTGAGCGATAAATACGAACTGACGCTAGTAGAAAATACGTCGGGAAAAGAATCTTTGGTTGCCGCTTCTACAGGAGAAAATCAAATTCTCAGTTTATCGTTTATCGGCGGGATTATTGAGGGCGTGCGGGAGTGGAGTCAAAAGAATACTTTGATGGGCCCGGATAGCAGTACGTTTCCAATTGTGATGGATTCTCCCTTTGGGAGTTTGGACGAGATTTATCGCAAGCAAATCGCGAATAAGCTGCCGAAGTTGGCGAATCAATTGGTAGTTTTGGTAACTAAAACTCAGTGGCGCGGAGAAGTTGCTCAAGAGATGGAAAGTTGCATCGGTAGGGAATACGTGCTGGTGTACAATTCTCCGAAAGCTGATTGTGAAGAAGATGCGATCGAACTGGGCGGGACGCGCTATCCTTTAGTTAAGCGCAGTCCAAATGAGTTTGAATATACAGAAATTGTAGAGGTGGATTATGGCTTCTAATTCGGCAATTACGCAGGTTTTGGAAACGGATATTTGGGTGGAGGCGACGTGGGAAGAGTTTCTAAATTTTGCTGAGGATTCAGCATGGGAAAAGGGCAAGTTTTATTACTATCAACAACACATGACGGTAGAAATGTCACCCGTAGGGCCATTGCACGGGCGTCATAATTCAATCATTCCGTATGTAGTTATTCTGTTTGCTACATTGAGAAATATCCGAGTAGTTCAACTTGCTAATGCCAGTTTTAGGAAAGCAGGTATTCGCGAGTTTCAACCTGATTTAGCTTACTACATCGGTTCAGATTTGAGAGTTCCTCCTAATGACAGCAACTCACCTGTTGATTTGGATGAATACGATCCGCCTAATTTGGTAATAGAAATTGGTGCATCTTCTTTTAACGATGATTTAGGCAGTAAACGGTTGCTTTACGAAAATGCAGGAATTAGTGAATACTGGGTTGAACGTGCAAACACGCGGGAGGTTTTTGCGTTTGCGATTAATGGCGGAGGTAGCGGGAGAATTCAAGAGTCGCGGGTTTTACCAGGGCTGGAAATCCGGTTAGTTGAGGAAGCTTTGAATCGGAGTCAAACGCAAGATGATGGGGAAATTAATCGCTGGTTGATTCAAACTTTTAGTCAAGGTTGAAAGGAGTTTGACGTGAAAAAAGAGTATCATAAGTTGGTGCGCGATCGCATTCCTGAAATTATTCGCCAAAGCGGGAATGAATGCGAGGTGGTAATTTTGTCGGAGGCAGAATACCGTCAAGCTTTGCTGCAGAAATTGATTGAAGAAGCGGGGGAAGCGGCGGCGGCTGATGAAGAAGATTTGGTGGCGGAATTGGCGGATTTGTATGAGGTGATAGATGCGGTGATGGTGAGTTTTGGCATTTCGGGCGATCGACTTTTGGCGGAACAAACGAAGCGGCGGGAAGCAAGAGGAGGTTTTGCCCAAAAAATTATGTTGTTGCGGACATTCTGAAAATTATCTGCGTTAATCTGTGTTTATCTGCCTCTAATCTGCGGTTACTCTATCAATCAAATTACTTAGTTAAAAATTACATATTAATCCCAATGGCTGCTAACAAAATTAGAATTGCTAAAGATAAAGCCGAGTTAGTCAAATCATTAACTTTATCGGATAACAACTCCGCGCCATTTCAGACTTACGCCGATGTCATCGCTTTCGCCGCATCCTTGGGAAATCAGCGGAAAAAACGATCGCCTTTGGGGGAAATTTCTAAACGAGAACCGGGGGCGATCGATGTTGATATTTTTGTATCCAGGGGTTACGATATGGCGATTAAATTAATTGCGATCGCCGAAACCAAAAATCCTCAAATTCTCTCCCATCTCGACGAAAAATTGGAAGCAGAACGCTTGCAAATTTTTGAAGAATATGCTAATGGTGGGCTGGAAATTTTGCGCGAAGAGTTGCGGGGTGCGGCGGATTATACCGATCGCCTTTTGTTGGTTTTGATTTCAGAAAGAGACAACCAACATCGGTCAAATGAAGAATTCGATTTAAGCAAGTTCTTATTTTAATAGGTTTTCAATGAAGCACATCCCAAAAAATATAATCAAGAGATGCTTACAGAAATCTGCAAAATTTCTTGCTTACAGTTACTCAGCATTTATTATCTGCTATTTCATTCTCAAACTAATCTTTTGGGATAGAATAGGAATTCTTGCCTTAATTAGCACTTTTAGCCCCTTAATTTTCTTCCCTACTTTCCTGCTTCCCCTCATCGGATTGTTAATTATCAAAAAAAGATGGTTTACTGTTATTTCTGCGATCGCCTGCTTTCTTCTAATAAGTTGGCTGCACGTCAAATACTTTTCTCCCGCACCCATCAACATCACAGATTCGCAGCCCAGCATCAAAATTTTATCCCATAACCTCAGTTGGCATAAAACTCAGTCACCTACTTTATTTAAGCTGATTGACCAGCAAAAACCCGATATTATATTTTTACAAGAAATTGTTAGGAAACATACTGAAAGAGCTTTCACCTGGTTAAAAGCAGACTACCCCTATCAAATTGGCACTCCCCCTGTAGGAATTCTCAGTAAATATCCCATTGTATCGAGCGAAATACTGCACTTAGCCGACCATCCAGAAACGCAGCAGCGGGCAATTATTAAATTTAAGGAACAAGAAGTAGTGATTTATAATATGCAAGCTACCGGGCCGTGGTTGAAAATATCTAAAAAATGGCGTTTTCTCAAAATTCCAGTTTACAAATATGACAAACGTTCGCCGGAAATTCAAGACTTAGTGCAGCGAGTTGAGCGAGAAAGTCTGCCAGTAATTGTCGCAGGCGATTTTAATATGACAGACGAAACCCAAGACTATGACAGGGTGCAGAAAGTCATGCAAGATTCTTTCCGAAAATCTGGATTTGGGTTTGGTTTTACCTGGCCTCGCGGTTGGGAACTTAAATTCTTGGTAAAAAGGTCGAATTGGAGATTAAATTATCCCGTTTTTCGGATTGATTATATTTGGCATTCCAAGCATTGGGGTGCTAAATCGAGTTCGGTTTTGAAGGCCACGGAGTCCGATCATTTGCCTGTAGGAGCAAAACTTATTTTGTTAAAGGAAGCCAGATTGTGAGAATTGGCCTATACTATTTAAAGCCAGAGGCAAACCCCATGCAAATTACCCTCACCATCCCCGATCACTTAGAACAGCAGCTTCTTCAGAAAGCTAGCCAACTCAACTTGCCGCTCGAAACCCTGATTTTGTCATCCCTGGATCAACTATTTCAAGAAGACGAAGA
This sequence comes from Microcoleus sp. Pol1C5, assembly GCF_036701115.1. NCBI lineage: Bacteria > Bacillati > Cyanobacteriota > Cyanophyceae > Oscillatoriales > Microcoleaceae > Microcoleus > Microcoleus sp. Pol1C5. The sequence goes on from NZ_JAUBQE010000023.1 coordinate 75,885, forward strand.
GGAGCTATCTAAAGAAGAGATCCTCAACAGCCTCCGGATTGCGCTTCAGGAAGTAGAAGACGGCAAAGTTCACCCGCTCGCAGAACTTTGGGATGGTATTGATGTCTGAACCACCCAGCATCCAGGTTCTGTTTGCAGATCAATATCAAGCTATCTAAATGGGAAGGTAAACTTGGCTGCGAGCGGGATCTGTAGTATTGTTCTAGCGACTAAAATTGCTAAAAGTGATAATATAAATATACAACTTTCCTTGAACTCTATGTTAAAATAAGTATTAGGTTGAGTGATTGACAAATGCCTACTGCTGCCCAGCTAGAGAGTTTATATCGCATCAGTTATCAACTGACCTACACGATGCTTCAGCCTATACATCTGATTTGTGTTGACGATCGCACTCGTAATGTATACATATTGGCTGGGTACGATGAAGAGCTTGAGTTCCAAATTTTACCCAATGGGGAATTTGCTGATGAGCCAAGTTAACTATAACGCCATGTCGAATACTGAATTGAAACAGTATTTTCTTAAACATCGTGGAAATCGAGCCGCTTTTCAGGCGTACTTAGACAGAATCAATCAGCATCCGCTGAGGATTATTGCAAGTCCCGGCGATCCAGATTTTGATGAGAAAGTTCAAGCCGCAATTCGCCGCAAGTTAGAAGCGACAAGAAATCGCAGCACTTGAATGAAGCTAGGGATACGGCACTGCCGTATCCTGTATTTCATCATACTCGATCCAAGAAAAACTTAGCTAAGCACTGGCGGCAATCCTACCTCTTGCGGTGGCACAAACCTGCCATTAAAACTAACAGCTTTATCCTCAAAAGTCCTCGCTTCCGCTACCGCTTGCCGCAAATGAGCTCGCTCCATATCGTCCTGAATTCCCCCCACCAAATATACAATTAGCTTCGTCGCTAAATCCTTTCCAGAAACTAGCACTCGCTTTTTGTTCGGATCGTACAAAATCCCGTACCAGGCAGACTCAGGATTGTCCATGTGGCTAAATCCTTCATCGACATCGAATCTGCGGAGTTTGTCGAAAATAGATTTCAGGGAAAGTTTCTTTCTAAATACTAGAATTCCCAAAGCATTAGCTAAAGCAATTTGGCCGACTGGACGGAACAAAATATTTCCCTCGCCCCCAGGTTTTTCAAAACTAAATCGGCGCAATTCGGCCGTTTCTTCGCCGCTTTCAATTCTTTGATAGCTGGGTAAAGTTGCTAAATGATCGAACAATTTTTTAAACTCTTCAATTCCCTCTTTTAGTTCTTCATCTTCGGGACGCATGGGAATTAAACCTTTTCGTTCCGGCTTCCAATGGGGGAATTTGTATTCTAAATACCGTTCGGACATATCTTGCAGCGCTTGCAATGTGGTTAAGACAGTTGATTTTGCTGCGACTGTGGCGCTGTCCCAATTGACGCGGGGGTTTCTGTCATCTTGTTCTTTTAATAAGGGATGGGTGACGGCAATTTTTCTGGCTGCGATCGCAAATCCGTTATCCTCGTTCAATAATGCTAGCTGGCCCTGACTCAGCGTTACCGCCATTAGGTTAACGTGCACAAAGATCGATCGCACGCGCCGTTGTGCTTGCTGTCGCGTTTCCCCCGCTACCGCCGCCGGGATAAACTCAATCCCGATTTTTTCGTGAGCTAATTTATACACTGTTTCGGGGTTGATTTGATACTCTTCTGCTAAATCTTCCAGAGTAATTGCAGCGCCGACAGGTTTTTTATTTTTGTTGTATCTTTGCAGGATTCCGGTTTTAATTAAACTCATTAAACCTTGAACTCCCATCAGCCGATGCTGGCCGTCTAAGGCAAAAATTGAGACTTCTTTAGAAACATTCAAAAGGCCTAAGTTCTCGTTTTTATCAAAGGATGTAAATTCAGTCGCGGATTTGGTTGCTACGCCATTTTTATCCCATTCCTCGGCTAAAGGATTATCTACCCACGGGGGACTGACGACTACTAAAACTGCGGGGAATTTGTGCGATTTTCTGGCTGCTAAATATTGAGTGAGGGCGGCTTGGCGCGACCAATCTAAGGGACGCTGGATAATTTCGTCAATGGTTTCGTCGTCGCGGACGATGTTGTTGGTTTGGAGGTCGAATTTTTGGCGGAAAAGCGGCATTTGGGAGGCGAAACGGACGCGAGAGTCTAACCATTCTAGGGTGACTGAACCGATGTATGCTTCGCTGTTTCCCATCTGGGTTTTTTGTACGAAAATGCGATCGTCCTTTCCTAAATAATTATCTAATAAAAGTGCGATTTCCTGTCTGTCGCTATTTTCTTTTTCTAAAATTTTGCTAGCGAGGTCATCCGCTGGGTTGGTTGTCATCGGCGGTTTTTATATAAGTATGATATTTTTTTAAAAATATCATAGGTTAAATTAGATGTCAACACTTGTTTTTAAAAAAACATTGTGAAATACTTAACTTATGCCCTAAGAGCCCACCTGACACCCATAAGTTAGCAAAAAGTCAATAAGTATTAATACTTAATTTTTAGACCCAATGCCCCATGCCCCATGCCCCATGCCCCATTCCCCATTCCCCATGCCCAATGCCCAATGCCCCATGCCCCATGCCCCATTCCCAATGCCCAATGCCCAATGCCCCATGCCCCATGCCCCATTCCCGATGCCCCATTCTAAAATATGTCTACTCCTTCTTTTGAATACATTTTGCCGGTGATCCGGGGAATTCAAGCGGGCCGGGAATATTACGTGTCGATGTGTCCGGTGCGTTTTTTGCCGAAATTGTTTCCCTTTGAATCTGAAGATTTGCCGCCGTCTATGCGGGCGAAACGCGCGCTTAACAAAGCTAGGATTCCCGAAATTGCTGATTACTTTGTTAAGAATCCTACAAATTATACTTGTGGGGCTATTGCTGCTTCGATTGATGCGGATATTACTTTTGAAGCAGTGGGAAATGAGGCCGAAGAACGGAAAATCGGTCGCTTGCGGGTGCCGATGGATGCTAAGTTTACTATTAATGACGGACAGCATCGCCGGGCGGCTTTTGAGATGGCTTTGAGGGAAAATCCGCAGTTGGGATATGAGACGGTGGCGCTGATTTTGTTTCTCGATATTGGGTTGGAAAAATCGCAGCAGGTGTTTGCTGATTTGAATAATTTTCAAGTTCCTTTGGAGGCGTCGCTAAGTCTACTTTACAACCACCGGGACGATCGCGCTTTTGTGGTGAAGGCGGTTGTTAAGCAGGTTGAGGTTTTCCGCTGTTTGACTGAGATGGAGAGGGGGAGTTTGAACGGGCGATCGCACAAATTGTTTGCGCTGAGTGCGATCGATCGTGCGATCGTGGCTTTGCTGTCTAATATTCACGGCAGCGAACAGGCAAAACCCTCTGGTTCTCGCACCAAAAAAGAACAGAAAGAGGAAGAACTCGCTCAAAAAATACAACTGGCGGTTAGTTATTGGAATGCGGTTAGCAATTTTATTCCAGATTGGCAATTAGTTCTGCACAAGCAAGTGGCGGCGGGGGAAATGCGCCGGGATTGCGTGCACTGTCACAGTGTTGTGCTTGAGAGTTTGGGGGAAGTTGGGGCGGCTTTGCGATCGGTTTTTCCTGAGAGTTGGGAGGAACGTTTGGCTGTTTTGCGCGAGGTTGATTGGTCGATTTCTAATCCTGATTGGGAGGGTGGAATTTTGTTGAAAGGGGGGATTTCTAAGTCGAGGGCGAGTGTTAGTTGGATGACTGATTATTTGAAAAAGCGGTTGGGTTTGGAAACCGCATAGGCACGCGGACAGTGATATAATTATCTCCTGTTTAGGCTGGAAAATTACTTTTTAGTGTGCTGACACTGCTTAAATTGTCTAGTTTATGCGTTATGGTTGTGCCTTGCGGTGCTGAACTTTTTGTTGAAAAGAGTGTAAAATTTTAGATCGGATTGTATTTAATCATAGCCGGAGGAGGAAATGACTACAGGAGAAGAGTCCGAACATAAGAATTTAGCATACTATCGCCAACGTTTTGCCGCTCTTAATGTAAGTAAGACACGGCAACGCGGTCAAGCTAATCATAAGCCAATATTACTATTGTCAATCATCGATCTAATTGCTCAAGAAATAATTAGGGAGAATCGAATTTATGTTTCGGACGAGTTAGTTAAAACATTTAACAAGTATTGGGAAATTTTAGGTTCTGATTCTCACAATCGTGGTTTGTACTATCCATTTTGGCATTTGGAAGGTGATGGATTCTGGCATAAAACATTGAAATCGGGATTTAACGGTTCAAAGCCTAAAACAACTAACAAGCTAAGAGAAGCTGTAGAATACGGTAGTTGGGATAATGAATTATTCGATTTACTCCAAGACCAAAATTCTAGATCGGAATTAATAGATACACTGATTGCTAAATGGTTTTCATTAAATAGGGACGCTCTGGGAGAGATTTTGCAAGTTAATCAAGAATTTGAAAATGTTACTCAGACAGAAAGTAAAATATCTGACCCAGCAGGAATTTCGGACGGACAACCGAGATTTTATTTAACCAAATCTGCGGTTAGAAATGCGTTTTTCAGGAAAGCCGTAGTACATACCTATGATTACAAGTGTGCATTTTGTCGATTGAAAGTCATGAAAAATTTAACCCAAAATATTGTAGATGGCTCACATATTAAGCCGTTTTCAAAATTTTATGATAATCAAATTAATAATGGGATATCATTGTGTAAAAATCATCATTGGGCTTTTGACCAGGGTTGGTTTGCTATAGATGATAATTACAGAATTATCGTCGCTAATGACTTAGAAGAGGAATCCCCCAATGCCAGATGTATGAAAGATTTTCATAGTGAAACTATTCTCCTGCCCACTTCAGAGCAAGATTTACCAAGACTAGAATCGCTAGAATGGCATCGGCTGAATGTATTTAGAGCTTAATGAAGTAACTGAGGTTGAAGACATGACAGAAACAATGCTACCACTTTTTCCACCCCGTACCGTTAGCGACTTAGTGGAAGAAATAAAAAAATTAAGTCAAGAAATTAGAGATTTATATTGTTTAGATGATCTACCTTGGGTTTTAGGATATTCCGGTGGGAAAGACAGCACTGCGGTAGTGCAGCTTATCTGGTATGCAATAGCAGAATTACCACCTGAAAAAAGGACGAAAAAAATTTATGTAATTACCACAGATACACTGGTAGAGAACCCGATAGTTTCTACTTGGGTACGTCAGTCATTAAAACAGATGAAGTCTGCGGCTATAAAGCAGCAGCTCCCAATAGAGCCTCATATGCTTTATCCAGATGTCAAAGATACTTTCTGGGTCAACTTGATGGGAAAAGGCTACCCAGCACCGAGACATGGATTTCGCTGGTGTACTGAACGCCTGAAAATCCTTCCTTCTAATCGGTTTGTTCGTGATATGGTGAGAATCAATGGAGAAGTGATTCTGATATTGGGTACTCGCAAAGCTGAAAGCATTAAACGCGCTGTTTCAATGGAGAAACATGAAGTAGGTCGAATGAGTGACCGTCTAAATGATAAATCTAGTTCCATTAAATCTATGCTTTATCAGAGTCCTAGTCTGCCTAATTCCCTAATTTATAGTCCGATAGAAGATTGGCGAACTGATGAAGTTTGGATTTATCTGAATCAGTGGCCTAATCCTTGGGAAAATAGCAATAAAGATTTATTTACCATGTATCGAGGCGCAACAGCAGACAATGAATGTCCTTTAGTTGTCGATACGTCTACACCTAGCTGCGGCAGTTCTCGCTTTGGCTGCTGGGTTTGCACAATGGTAAGCCAAGACAAATCTATGGAGGCAATGATTCAAAACGATGAGGAAAAAGAATGGATGCAGCCTCTCCTCGATATTCGCAACGAATTAGACATAAAAGACGATCGCCCAAAAAGAGACTTCCGACGCATCTACGGTAGAGTAGAACTGTTTGAACGCAACATGGGCGACGACACAACCTCCGTCGAACCCATCCCAGGGCCCTACACCAAATTCTGGCGAGAACACTGGCTGAGACGAGTCTTGGAAGCACAAACCCAAATCCGCAAAACCGCCCCCCTAGAAATGCGCGACATCACCTTAATTACCCCAGAAGAACTTAGCGAAATCCGCCGCATTTGGCTGGAAGAAAAGCACGAATTCGACGATTCTTTACCCCGGATTTACGAAGAAGTCACCGGCGAACCTTTTGAAGATTCCCGTCCCGCCGCCGAAAGAAAACTCCTCGGTAGCGATGAATGGACTGCGATCGAAGAGATTTGCAGCGAGGACAAAATGCACCTCGAATTGATGGCAAAACTCCTTGATACAGAACGCCAATACTACACGAAATCCCGCCGTACAGGCATTTACGGCGATTTGGACAAATGCTTTGAAACCAGTTCGCGATCGGAAACAGAAGCGATAGGCAACGCCCACTATCAACGCAACTTAAAAACAGCCCTGGAAGCTGTTAAAGCAAATCCGACGGAAAACATTCAGCAATTCAAAGATGCGATCGCCCAAACCAACAGTTCCGCCAAAAACGATACCGTTGATATTGCCAAACTTAAAGAAGAACTCGAAAGCAACAGCAATCAAAGCAGACAGCTATCTTGGGCAGACATCAAATTTTCTACTGCCGATGTAGGAGATAAAAATACCAAAGATTAAATCTGTTAAATCAAAATTTCCCCTGCGTAAGGTGCGTCAGCTATCATTATTCTCGACATAATCGATAGCCCAATCGCTGACGTACCTACCAAACAAATCAGCAACCACCGACAACATCTACAATGCAATTCCTCGAACTCGTCCTCAAAAACTTCGGCCCCTATGCAGGCACCCAAACCATCAATCTCCGCCCCGAAAAAGACGGAAATCCCTGCCCAGTCATTTTATTTGGCGGCATGAATGGCGGTGGCAAAACCACCCTCATGGACGCCATTCGCCTCGCCCTCTACGGTGGCCGCGCCCAATGTTCCACCCGAGGCAATTTAAGCTACAGCGACTTTCTCAATCTATGCGTCAACTACCACACTTCCCCATTAGAAGATACCCGCGTCGAACTAACATTTGAACAAGTCCAAGACGACAAATTAGCTCAATTTAAAATAGTTAGATATTGGAAAAAACCAGAAATAAAAGATAACTTAAGCATTCTCATATACAGCGAAGATGGCAGCGATTGGTGGCCTGACAAAGCAATTACTAACACCTGGGACGAATACATCGAAACCCTTTTGCCCGTTGGAATATCCAATTTATTTTTGTTTGACGGCGAACAAGTAAAAGCACTTGCAGAACTCGAAACACCGCCGGAGTTTGTCGTCGGCGCGATTAAATCTCTTTTAGGTTTAGAATTAGCAGAACGCCTCGCCGTCGATTTAGAAATTTTAGCCGGCCGCAAGCGGAAAGAAATTGCTGGCAAAAAAGACTTGGCTGCTTTAGAGAAAATCGAACAAACTTTTAAGAAAATTACTGATGAAATAGACTCAGCTAAGCAAGAACAAGCCAGCTTTAAAAACGAATTAGATAAAGCTCAAAAAAATCAGCAACAAGTATCAGAAAAGTTTATTTATGAAGGCGGGAAAATTGCCGCCGATCGCAGTCAGCTAGACAGACAGCTAAACGACTACAGAAATCAGGCAGATAAAACCCGTCAAGCCATGATGGAAGTAGCCTCAAATACGCTACCACTAGCCTTAATTTCGCCCTTGCTAAGTGAAGCAAAAACGCAAGCAGAAACAGAAGCCAGCCAGCAGCAAGCAAAGATTGCCCAAAATGTTATCAAACAAAGAAGCGATCGCCTCCTCAACTACATCGCGGAAATCTCGTTAAATCCCCAACAGCTAGATAAAATTCAAGACTTCATCCGCCAAGAAAACCAAGAACTCGAACAGCAAGCGGCAACAGACACTCCGCCCTGGATGAACGCCGACAACAACAGCATCCAGCAACTAGAAAACCTCCTTAGCTACCAAATCAAAGCCCAGCAAATTTTAGCCCGCGACCAAATAGAAGAAATCAAAAGCATCGAAGCAGAAATCGACTTCACAGACAGACAACTCGCAGCCGCCGCTTCCCCCGAAGCCTACGAAAAACTAGAAGAAGAAGTCAGGAAAGCCCAAAAAGCAGTCGCTATCGCAGCCGCAGCCTGCGAATCAGCCAACCGCCGCGTCGATGAATTAGAGAAAGAATTAGCCAAAAACCAAAAAGAACTAGAAAGCTACAGCAGCGAATACATCACAATCAGAAACAGCCAACACGTCATCGCTTCAATCGCCAAAGCCCAAGCCACCCTGAAACTCTTTAAAGAAAAACTCACCCTCAAAAAACTCAACAAACTCGAAATAGAAATTACCGACTGTTTTCGCTACCTGTTGCACAAAACCGACCTCGTGCACAGAGTTGCGATCGACACTCAAACATTTAGCCTCTCCATTTACGATCCAGAAGGCAAACCTGTACCCAAACACCGACTTTCAGCCGGGGAAAAACAATTGCTGGCGATCGCCTTTTTGTGGGGATTGGCTAGAGTATCCGGGAGACAATTGCCAGTGGCGATCGATACTCCCTTGGGCCGCCTCGACTCCTCCCACAGAAACAACCTAGTGGAACGCTATTTCCCCTCGGCCAGCCACCAAGTGATCCTGCTTTCTACCGACACGGAAATTAGAAAAGTAGAATACGAAAAACTCCAAGAGTTAGAGGCTATCGCCCACAGCTACCTCCTCAAATACGACTCCGCCAAACACCAAACTACCGTCGAAAAAGGTTACTTCTGGGAATAAAATTTCAGCCTAAAAAATAGCGCAACCCCCTTGACTTTGCTGGGGAGTTGCGGTAGTATATATAGCATAATGGGATGGTGGCGAAAATTTTATTTTTGCCACCATCCCATTATTAAGGATAAATCTTACTACCAATCAAAATACCAAAAAAAACCGATTTAATCAAGTCGCGCCGTGTAAAAAAATGTTAATTATTTCCAGTTATCTAGAGGCTTTGCTTCCTCAATATTAACACTTTTTACAATATACCAAACACTCTCAAACTCATGGAACCACCAGTCGATCGCATCCGCCTATCCCAAACAGGCAAAGACCAACTATCAAAACTGAAACGATCGACCAAAATCGATCAGTGGAATATTCTATGCAGGTGGGGATTTTGCCGATCGCTCGCCGAACCCAGCATCCCATCGCCAGTACCAATTCCCAGCGACAGCAACGTCGAATTAAGCTGGGATGTCTTCGGCGGCGACATGGCAGATATCTTGATAATGGCCCTCAAGCAGCGGTGTCACCAAGACAATTTAGGCACGGAAAAAGAAACTCTAGCCAAACAGTTTCGCCTGCACTTGCACCGAGGGATTGGTTATTTGGCCGGCGATCCGAATATTAAGAAAATCGAAGACTTGGTGGCGATCGCTCTATCGCCTGAGAAATTAAGAAATTAAACGAACCGCGAAGACGCAAAGGATGCGAAGCAAGAAGGGAAAAGAAGGGATGAGTTCACAATTTACTTCAGTAAAAGTGGGAAAAAATGACCTACTGGCCCTTGACCTTCCCCAATATCCAAAGCATATTTGAGAGCAGTAGTCACATAATCCTTAGCCAATGTCACCGCTGTAAATAAATCTTTACCTAATGCTAAATTAGCGGCGATCGCAGCACTCAAAGTACATCCAGTTCCATGAGTATGGGGAGTATCAACATTCTCAGTTTTTAACACCTCCAACCCTCTACCGTCAAACCAAACATCAACTCCCCGTAAATCTCCTTTCATTCCCCCGCCCTTCACCAAAACCGCCTTCGCCCCCAAACTGTGAATTCTTTCTGCAGCCGATCGCATATCATCCACAGAATCAATCTGCAAACCGCTCAAAATCTGAGCCTCAAACCGATTCGGAGTCACGACAGCAGCCAAAGGAATCAAAACATCCCGCAAAAAAGCGATCGCCCCCTCATCAATCAATCGATCGCCCGATCGTGAAACCATCACCGGATCGACAATTAAATTCCCTATTCCCAAAGCTTCCACCTGTGAAGCCACCGCCACCATAATTTCCCGATTCAGCAGCATCCCAGTCTTCACAGCATCCACCCCAATATCCCCAACCACCGCCTCAATTTGAGCCGCCACAGCCTCCGCAGACAAAGCATCCACCCGCGTCACCCCCAAAGTATTTTGAGCCGTCACACAAGTCAAAGCACTCGTACCGTGTACGCAGTGAAACGCAAAAGTCCGCAAATCCGCCTGAATCCCGGCCCCGCCGCCACTATCGGAACCAGCCACAGTCAAAGCCACATGAATCCTCGATTTAATCATCTTTTTTGCAACCGCAGATAAACGCAAACAAACGCAGATAAATCCCATCATATCCGTGTTCATCAGCGCTCATCCGCCCTCATCTGCGGTTAAAACTTCCCATCATATCCGCGTTCATCAGCGCTCATCCGCCCACATCTGCGGTTAAAATTCCCCAACAAAATTAGCTATGATTAAAACAAATGTAAAGAATTATTGCAAACACCTGTGAAAATCACCCGAATCGACCTCAACTCTTGGATCTTCCACATCGCAGGCCAAACCATCCTCGTCGATCCCTGGCTGGTCGATCCCCTGGTATTTTACGGTCAACCCTGGCTGTTCACCGCCTACCACAACACGCCCGTCGCCTTCACTCCCAGCACCTTACCGCCGATCGACCTCATCCTAATTTCCCAAGGATTAGACGACCACTGTCACAGACCAACGCTCGAAAAGCTCGATCGCACAATTCCCGCGATCGCCTCACCCACCGCCGCCAAAGTCCTCAGCAGTTTAGGCTACACCAATATCACATCTTTAGCAAATTGGCAAGAGTTAAATTTTAAAGAAAAGTTACAAATTACCGCCGTACCCGGAGCCGAAATCCAGCCCGGACAAGAAGAAAACGGCTATTTACTCAAAGATTTAAGCAGTGGCGAGACACTTTACTACGAACCGCACCTGCCACCATTAGACAAAGTTAAACAGAAAATAGACACAGTAGACGTAGCGATCGCCCCAGTCATCGGTCAAATCTTCCCATTCCTCGGACAAGTCATCATCGGCCCTTCGGAAGCCCTCAGCCTCGCCCAAACACTCAAACCTCGGTTTTTCCTGCCTACAGCGGCGGGAGACATCCGAGCCACAGGCATTTTACAAATGTTAGTGCGATCGGTCGGCAGCATCCCCGAATTTCGCGATTTACTAGCAAAATCGGGACTTTCCACCCAACTCCTCGAACCCGAACCAGGCCAAACCCTAGAAATTTGAGATTTGAGATTTTAGATTTTAGATTTAATCCGCCATCCAAAATCCCAAATCCACATTTATCTAGGCGGACGACGGTTGCGTAAAAACTCAGGAATATCCAATCCCAAATCCTGCGGCGGTTTCGTTGTCGGATCGGGCGTTTGTTGAGCCGGAGTCGTCGGCCCAGTTGCAGCCCGCCAAGGAGCATTAACATTTTGCGTCCGCCCCGGAGTCGGAGGGGGGGCAACTTCCCCCGAAAAACCAGTAGCGATCACAGTAATCTTAATTTCGCCCTGAAGCCGCTCGTCAATCACCGCTCCAAAAATAATATTGGCATTCGGATCGACAACCTCGTAAATCGTCTCAGCCGCCGCATTCACCTCGTGCAGCGTCATGTCTGTACCGCCAGTGATGTTAAACACCACACCTCTAGCGCCCTCAATAGACGAAGCTTCCAGCAGAGGCGAAGAAATAGCCTGCATCGCAGCCTCCCTAGCCCGCGACTTCCCAGAACCCACGCCGATGCCCATCAAAGCCGAACCCGCATCAGCCATTACTGCCCGCACGTCAGCAAAGTCAACATTCACCAAACCGGGAATAGTAATAATGTCAGAAATACCCTGAACCCCTTGGCGCAGGATATCGTCAGCAACTCGAAAAGCCTCTTGTACCGGCATTTGTTCGGAAATCACAGACAGCAGCTTGTCGTTAGGAATTACGATCAGCGTATCCACCCGGGTTTGCAAAGCCGCAATCCCTTCTTCAGCTTGGCTGGTGCGCCGCCGTCCCTCAAACGTAAAAGGCCGCGTCACTATGCCCACAGTCAAGGCGCCCATTTCCTTAGCGACCTCAGCCACGATCGGAGCCGCGCCTGTACCGGTACCGCCGCCCATGCCGGCTGTGATAAATACCAAATCCGCATGATTCAGAGCATTAGCAACCTCGTCGCGAGATTCCTCCGCAGCCTTTTGACCGATCGCCGGATTGCCCCCCGCGCCCAAACCGCGCGTCAACTTCTGTCCTACTTGCAAGCGTTTCGGAGCATTTGAGAGAACTAGAGCTTGAGAATCTGTATTCACACACCAAAACTCGACACCAGAAACCTCGCTGGCAATCATCCGGTTAACGGCGTTGCCCCCACCGCCGCCGACGCCAATTACTTTGATTTTCGCGGCACTGCTGGGCATTATGTCTTTGGGATTGACCATAGGATCGATATCAATACTATCTACATTTACATAACCAGACTTGCGTCTAAAGGGATTGGCGGAATCTGCAGCCACCGGAAAATTTTTTACTTCTTCCGAAGGGGGACTGTCTTGGTCAGACCCCTGTCTATTATTAAGCTTCATTAGAGTCGGGGATAGTAGATTACAGCTTGTTAACTAAACGCCAATTCACAATCAACTATAGGCTAAGTTGCGCGAAAAACTAACACTGGTCGATGCTTAATGTTAGCAATCTCGGATTTGGCCGACCTCGCTAGCCCAGACCTCGCTTGACGCCATCCAGGTACTTGACCGGATTAAGGCAGTTGTAAGCAAGGCAGAAGGAAAAAAAAGGATACTAGCCCCAAACGCGGGGTGCTATCCAAAAACTCGGCTGATTGCAAGCCCTGCCTATCGATCCTGGTGGGCAAAAATTCTGCCTATCGATCGATACCTTCTACCTTCTGTTGACAGAGGATCAATTTCGGGCGCGAGTGGGTGCCGGAGTTGAACTCTCCAAACTGCCGGGTAGTTCTGGCAAATGGACGATCGGCGAAGCAGGATTTTTCAAGTCAATGTAGGCTATTTTGCTTGAATCTATCTGTTTTGGCAATTGTCGCATTCGGTCTAAAACCTTAAGTTGCTCCGCAGTCCTGGAACTGTACGGCCCTAAGTGTACGGTACCGATCTCTGTTTTCAAGATCAAGTTGTTCGGGTTTTGCCAATTAATCTCAAACACTTTCACCGTCAAGCCACTGAGTCCTTGGTAAAACTTCGGCCAATAGGCGCGATACTGTTCCAAAGGCCCGATGACTTTTAAAGTGGGCAAAGAACGCTGAGGCTGCGTTCCCGGAATGCTGCCGGGCCCGATCGAACTATTCTGCGATCGTACAGCAGTATAACTATCCGACGGCATCCAACCTCCGCGAGCGTCCAGCCACCCCACTTTTTCCTTCTCACTGTTCGATCTCAACACCGCAGTCGGCTGCGCCACCGCCACTGGCAGGCGTTCTGCCACTTCTACAGTCAAACTCGGCGGAAACAAGTTGCGAGTCACCTTCGCTTTGGCGATCGGTCCCGTGGACTCCAGCTTTTCGGCCAGGGCCTGCGGTTGAATCCCCCACAGCGACTGCGGGTAAGACAGCGGCACCAAAGACCGCACCGCCTTATCCGACAGCCACTGATTGCCCTCCACTTTCACTTGTTCCGATCGGGCTATCAACCAAGCCGGCTGAGCAATCCACCACAGCAAACCTCCAGCCATTGCGCTCGCTGCCAGCATTTGCCACACAACAGCCGCCAATCGAGCGCGCCTCTGCTGCCGCAACTTTTGGCGCCTGCGCCCTAACTCTGTTTGAGAAACCGCTCCAAAACTAGCCATCTACGTCTTGACAATATAGTAATTAAGGATTAGCACAAATTCAAAACTGTTTAATCTTTGTCTCTTGAGCCCTGTTTTCCCCTACCATTTAACCAGATCCCCGCAAATTTACCCAGCCTCCTGCCAATATCAGTAATATCACTGATCCCACTAAGTAATAAAAAATTATTAATTAAAAATTCCCAATTCCCGCGCCGGGAAAACCCCTTGCCCGATCAAGGTTGTTTGGGTATTTAGGGCATTACCCCACAGGGCAAAAGGTTACAAATCAAACTAAACTCAACTAAAGAAAGTTTAGACTTTCGATTAACTTTTTTAACTTTTATTCGGCTTCAATTGTGATCGCACTCGAATTAGACAGATTCTATAAAGCCTGCAACCCGAGCAAGACCCTTGTTGCGGGAGACCCAGGAGATTATCAATACTACATTGATTTTGGTTCCGTGCGCGGCGGGAAAATCATTGAATCTTTACAGCGAACCATTACCCGCATCTCCCCCAACGAGCCAACCTGTCAGCTATTTACAGGACATATTGGGTGTGGCAAATCTACGGAATTGTTTCGACTAAAAGCTGAGTTAGAGCAAGAGGGTTTTTGCGTCGTCTACTTCGAGTCTTCCCAAGACTTAGACATGGGTGATGTAGACATTAGCGATATTTTGCTGAGCATTGCGCGCCAAGTCAGCGAAACTATGGAATCGGCTAAAATCAAACTCAGACCGAGCTATTTTACAAATCTGTTTGCAGAAGTAGCAGAATTTTTGCAGACTCCCATAGATTTGTCAGCGGAAGCCGAGTTATCTGTAGGCATTGCGAGAGTTACTGCTAAAACTAAAGACTCTCCCAAACTGCGATCGCAACTCAGGCAATATCTCGAACCCCGCACCAACAGCATTTTGCAGTCGATCAACGAAGAACTCCTCAACAAAGCTAACGCTGAACTTAAGCAGCAAGGCAAAAAAGGACTCGCAGTTATCGTTGACAACCTCGACCGCCTCGACGCATCCCTCAAGCCCAGCGGACGCACCCAGCCAGAATACTTGTTTTTAGACCGTGGCGAACAGTTGAAAAAACTCAATTGCCACGTCGTCTACACGATTCCCCTGACTTTGATTTTTTCCAACGACTTCGGCCGCCTCGCCAGTCGATTTGGAGTCAAACCCAAGGTGATGCCGATGGTACCGGTGCAAATGCGATCGGGCGACGACCACATTGAAGGAATGGCACTGCTGCGGCAGCTAGTATTAGCTAGAGCTTTCCCCGCAGTTGCTCCCCATCAACGCATCGATTTGATTTCCCAGGTGTTTGACTCTCCCGAAACTTTAGATCGGCTTTGTCGGATTAGCGGCGGTCACGTTCGCAATCTACTAATGCTTTTGTATAGCTGTTTGCAGCACGAAGACCCTCCCTTCTCTCGCGAATGTCTCGAAAGCGTCATTCAAGAATATCGCGATGACCTTTTGGGAGCCATCAATGACCTGGAATGGGAATTGCTGTTTCAAGTCGTCAAGCGACAAAGTGTAACAGGCGAAGAAGAGTCTCAAATCTTGTTGCGAAGTATGTTTGTCTTTGAATACCGCGATCAAGAAGGTCGTTGGTTTGGGATTAATCCAGCTCTAGCAGAAACCAGAAAATATAAGGAGTGGCTGCAGCGCTGTGAAGCAAAATAGTTGGGATTTGTGAGATAGCTTCGTGACTCTAAGAACCCTTAACCACGAGGGAATTAGAAAGTATTTAACTGAAAATTCATCACTTACAACTCCGAAATCTTACCATCCAATACAGAAATCAGTCAGCGGTTTTTGCCACTGGCTTATTTCTGTTGAATGCTGGCTATAGGCGGTGAATGTTATTGTCGTGTAAAACTTTGCCACCACTAAGGACTTTGCCCACTCTCAACTCTCGTATCTGCAATGTCAGACCCCCTATTTCTGTTTTTATCTGTTGCTCTTAATTTCACATAATCTCATCTCAGACGACATTTTTTTTGCGTTTTTTTTAAATGCCTGCTACAGATATATCGAAGTTGTTTACTAATAGCTAGCCGTCGGTACGATCGTGAACTTAGCACTTGGCTATTTATGCTCCCAAGTCCTTTATATATAGCTGAATCAAAAAATCTAATGGTGAGCTTAAATTTTTATTGGGAAGTCTAGCATTCTCTGAGATTGAGCGGTATGATATCTTTACATTGGCTCTAATAAGTATGTAAGTATTGATAAGACAAGTACGAAAAACTACGTATTTATACAGAGATAAAGCGTCAAACAGAGACGGCTATGTCTAAGTAGATACGCTTTCAGTCACGATTGGCGAGCGTTAGGTAATTGATTAATGCAAAAGAGGTGCACGCATGACCGATCTAATTAAGGTACAAGAAACTGCCAACTACAACGAGCGCTCGCTCAAAACTCTGGTCAGGTCAATCACAATGTCTCAACACCAATTCTCGCTAATTTTGGTGCGCTGCAACTACGAGCAGTTGCGGCAGCAAATAGCGCAGCGGCTGCGAGAAGTGTCCCCAGTTCCAATTCAAGATCTCCTCCTGCCAGCTTCAGTCAAAACCCTTTACACTACTCTGCAGGCAAGCACTTTCCAGGAAGGGTACTCGCCTGTCGGTGCCGCCTCAGCTTTGATGGTATTCGGTTTAGAAACAGTAGTAGCGATCGACGAACTGATGGCTTCTACCAATCAAGTGCGAGACGAATTTCGCAAAAATTTTTCCTGCCCAGTGATTTTGTGGGTAACAGATGACATCGTGACCAAAATGATTCGTCTGGCCCCGGATTTTAAAAGTTGGGCCGCCGCCACAATTAAATTTGAAATGAGCGTTGACGAATTAATTAATTTCCTCGCTAAGCGGGCCGATACTATATTTAAAATAGGCGAACTCAATCAAGAACTCGCCAGCAGCAACGTCAGCAGCATAGCTAATTGTGAGACCTGCGAAACCTCGTGCGAAAAACGCGGTCTGGAGCGCGAAATCAGCTCTGGAGAACGCTTTCTAACTTTTAACTCAGCGCCCCAAAACCGACGACAATCAAATGTCCACTCGTATTCGCCATTGAGTCCGGGCAATACCTTCGATTTGGCGATCGGCTCTTTGCCACGCCGAGAACTAGAATTAGCTTTAAGAGATTTACAAAATCGCGGTGAAGAATTAGAACCCGCCCTCAAAGCCAGCCTGCAATTCGTTCTCGGTCGAGATTACTATGTCAGCGACCAAACCGAAACTGCCTTAATTCACTACCAAGAAAGCTTAGTATTTTGGCAGCATCAAACTGGCAATTGGGAACTCGCAAACTGGGAAAATTCCGAAAACCCAGAAACCCTCTCCTGCTCATTGTCCAATCCTGTCCCCAACATCCTATTTTTAGAGAGAGAAGGGATAGTGCTATTTCACATAGCCCTGTGTCACCGCTTGCAAGCAGCCAGAAATCCGGTAGCCAACCGCCAACACTGGGAACAAGCTTGGATTAGCCTGGAACAATCTAGAAACGCTTTCTCCCTTGCCTCACGCCCCGAATTGGTAGCTGAGGTGACAGCACACCTCGGAGAAGTGCTGCAGCGCCTGAAAGCGTGGGGAGAGTTGCAAGCATTAGCTGAAAATTCTTTGCAGTTGCACTTCACTTACGGTACTCCCAGCCAACTAGCTCAAGATTACGGCTTTTTGGCTGAAGTTGCCCTGCAACAGTCGAGGTGGAGTCAAGCCCGCCAGCTAGCCGAGTTGGCTTTGGCGATTTTGGATCAAACACCTAATGATTTGAGATTGCTGATTGAAGATTTGAGATTGGGGTTTGAGGGAAATTATCCAGAAATTGTGGGATCTAACGAGTTAAGTAACGAACCCAAATCTAAAATTCAACATCCTAAATCCGACAGGAGTTCGTATCTTTTACTTTTAGCCCGAAGTTTGCGGCAGCTAGGCCAGTGGGAAGCGGCGGTTCATTCTTTGGAGTTGGCTCAATCTCAAAGCGAGCCGAAGTACGACCCCCGACTTTACATCGATATTTTGACAGAACTGCAAGCGGTTTATTTCGAGCAGGGAGAGTATCTTAAAGCGTTTCGGATTAAAAAAAGCCAGCGGTCGATCGAATATCAATACGGATTTAGAGCTTTTATCGGAGCCAGCCAATTGCAGCAGCAGCGACAAGCCGTCAATCCTTCGGGCCCCTCAGCTCAAAATCAAGCCGCGATCGCAGCGTCCATGACAGCTTACTCGCGCCAAACAGATATCAATAGCTTGCTAGAAAGAATTAGCAGGGACGACCATAAATTAACTATTATTCATGGGCCCAGCGGCGTCGGGAAAAGCTCTCTAGTCAATGCCGGCTTAGTACCAGCTTTGAAAAATATTACTCCTGGTGCCCGCGATACATTGCCCGTAGTAGTCAAAGTTTATACCGACTGGCTGGTGGAGTTAGAAAATGCTTTGAATGGCGCACTGTACGACAAACAAGCCGAAGAGGAAAGTAAATTAATCTCCAAAGGAGTACAGGAAATCCACAAAAGAAGTGGCTCGGTTATTCCTGCTCGCAGCTCGGAAGTCTCTTCTTTTATTCTAGAGCAGTTGCGCGAAAATGCCAGAAATAATTTGTTGACTGTGCTGATTTTCGATCAATTTGAAGAGTTTTTCTTTGTTTCTACCTCAGTGGCACAAAGACAACTTTTTTATAAATTTTTGCGCTTGTTTTTGAATGTGCCTTATGTTAAGGTAATTCTGTGCTTGCGTGAAGATTACTTACACTACTTACTGGATTGCGATCGCTTCCCAAATCTTGACGCTATTAACAATAATATTCTCGACAAAAGCATCCGCTACCAACTGCGCAGTTTTTCTATCAAAGACGCGCGGGCTGTCATCGGACACTTAACGGAACGGGCGGAATTTTATTTAGAGCCGGCACTGATCGATGCCTTCGTGGAAGATTTAGCAGACGAACTGCAAGAAGTGCGACCTATCGAATTGCAGGTAGTGGGAGCGCAACTGCAAGAAGAAGGTATTACCAGTCTCGCACAATACCAGCAATTGGGCGACAATCCTAAAGCGGAATTAGTGAAGCGATCGCTCGAAAGAGTCATCTCTGACTGCGGGCCCGTTAACGAAGACGCAGCTTGGAAAATCTTGTTTTCCCTGACAGATGAAAGAGGCGTTCGCCTGATAAAAACCAAACACGAACTCTCATTAGTTACAGGCCAGCAGCCAGCAGATGGTCGCGAAACCGAATTATCGGCGATCGGCAGAAACCGAATTCCCTTACATCGACAGTTCGCAAAAGACTCTGAAAACCGACAAAATAAAACCGACAACCTCGACTTAATTTTAGACATTTTAGTTGGTCATGGTTTGCTGTTTCTGCTACGGGAAGCGCCCGAAGACCGCTATCAATTGGTACACGACTATTTAGTGCGACCAATCCGCCAAAGATTCGGCTTAGAAGCCAGACTGCACAAAGCAGAAGCAGACAAAAAAATGAGTCAAGCACAGCTCTACCGAGCCAATACTTTTCTCAAACAACTGCTGGGAGTAGCAGTAATCGGCGTCATGCTGCTAACCAGTTCCACCATCGCCGCCGTAAACTTTTGGTGGCGGGCCGTTGGTCAAAAACAGCTAGCTGTCGCTCAAACTCAGCGAGCCGAAATCAGTACCCTGACAGCAGCTTCGGAAGCACTTTATTTTTCAAACAACAAATTTGACGCCATGATGGAAAGTTTGAGAGCTGGTAAAAAGTGGAAACAGATCGAACACTCCCAAAAAATGTATACTCTCAAAGACACCGAAATTTTGATTTCTGCTGCCCTCCAACAGGCAGTTTATGGAGTCAAAGAACGCAACCGCTTGGAAGGACATGGCGATGTAGTTTGGGGTCTTAGCTTCAGTCCAGACGGCGAAACAATAGCTTCTTCCAGTGTAGATAAAACCGTCAAACTTTGGCGGCGCGACGGCAGTTTGTTGGCCACTTTCAAAGGCCATACTAACAGTGTCTCCTGTGTGGCGTTCAGTCCCGACAACAAAACCATAGTCTCGGCAAGTTTAGATAAAACTGTCAAAATTTGGCAAACTGACGGCAGTTTGCTGGCAACTTTCAAAGGGCATACTAATAGCGTTACCAGCGTTGCTTTTAGTTCTGACGGTCAAACGATCGCCAGTGGCTCTACAGATAAAACTATCAAACTTTGGAAAACCGACGGCACGCTGCTGCGAACGATCGAACAATTTGCTCCCGTCAATTGGCTAAGCTTCAGCCGCGACGGCAAAATAATCGCTGTGGCTAGCGATGACGGTAGTGTGAAACTGTGGAGTTCTGACGGCAGGTTAATCGCTAATTTATGGCACAGCGAAAACAGACAACCCTCGAAAATTTACACCGTCAGTTTCTCCCCCGATGGTGAAACGATCGCCAGTGCGGGTGAAGATAAAACGGTGAAAATCTGGAGCATCGCTGCACTCAAACACCCACCAACAGAAAATTCAACACAAGCAAAAAAAGGTGAACTGCTAACAACTTTGCGCGGACACACCAAGTGGGTATTTGGTGTCAGTTTCTCCCCCGACGGTCAAACACTTGCTTCAGGAAGTGCAGACGGGACTGTCAAACTCTGGAGTCTTGCTGGTGTTGGCGACAAACGTCCAACCGATGCTAGCAACATTAAACCAGAGAGTCGCTTACTGAGAACTTTTGAGGGACACGCCGATCGAGTTACTCAGGTGAGTTTTAGCCCGGAAGGCAAAACCTTGGCTTCGGCGAGTTTTGACAAAACTATCAGGCTGTGGCGACTCGATGACGTGCCGCTCAAAACCCTCGACGGACACCAAAACCGGGTGCAAAGCGTTACTTTCAGCCCCAACGGCCAAAGGCTGGCTTCTGCTTCTACGGACAACACTATCAAACTCTGGAGCCGCACGGGGGTTTTGCTGGAAACCTTGGAAGGACACACTCAGAGAGTCGCCAGCGTCAGTTTCAGCCCCGACGGTCAGCTACTTGCTTCTGGGAGTTACGACAAAACGGTGAAAGTCTGGAGTTTGACAGAAGATGGCATGAATAATATTCTCCCTTGTCCATCGGCTCCGCTATTCCCGTGTTCGCCTTCTGTGCTGTTCACTCTCGACGGCCACGCCGACAGCGTGATGAGCGTGAGTTTTAGCCCCGACAGCGAGGTTCTGGCTTCGGCGAGTAAGGATAAGACTGTGAAACTCTGGACTAGAAACGGCAGGCTGATTAAAACTTTAACGGGACACACAGGCTGGGTGACTGGGGTGACTTTCAGTCCCGACGGCTCGATGCTGGCTTCTGCCAGCGATGACGGTACTCTCAAACTCTGGAATCGAGATGGTCGTTTGCTGAGAACTTTTGAAGGAGCTCACAACAGTTTTGTGTTGGGGGTTGCTTTTAGCCCTGATGGCAAAATGCTGGCTTCGGCTGGTTACGACAATTCGGTGAAATTGTGGAAGGTAGACGGGACTTTGGTGGCGACGCTGCTGAAGGGTTCTAGCGACAGCGTGACTAGCGTGGGTTTTAGCCCGGATGGTTTGTTGGTTGCTTCGGGCAGTTACGATCATAAGGTGAAGCTTTGGAGTCGCAGCGGGACTTTGCTGAAAACTTTGACGGGTCACAAGGATAGCGTGATGAGCGTGAGTTTTAGCCCGGATGGGAAGGTTCTGGCTTCTGCAGGCCGGGATAATCGGGTGATTTTATGGAATTTGGATCTTGACGATTTGCTGGTGAGGGGCTGTGACTGGGTGGGAGATTATCTGAGAACTAATCCTAATGTGAGCGATCGCGATCGGGGTCTTTGTGAGGGGGTTGGGGCAAAATCTCAATTGTAGTCTGAAGGAAGAGGGAAGAAGGAAGAAGGAAGAAGGAAGAGCGAAGAAGGAAGAGCGAAGAAGGAAGAGCGAAGAAGGAAGAGCGAAGAAGGAAGAGCGAAGAAGGAAGAGGGAAGAGCGATTCCAAACTTTCCTTACTCGAACTCTTCCCCTTGGTCTCGGCTTCCTGTAAAGTAAATAATTGTAAAGAAATATGAGTTTTCTCTTATCCTCTGGTTAAGACGGCCAGCTAGCATTCACAATTAAGACCCGGATTATAAGTTCCTATGTCACAGCTTTTCCCGCGAAAATTTCTAGCATCTGTTGTCGCATTTTGTCTGGCTTTGTCCGTGTGGACGATCGCACCTGCAGCCCACGCTTTCAATAATCCCGATTTGTTGCCTTCAACTCAGACGCCGATCATTGACTTAGCTAAAGCCCTTACGGATATTGAAGAACAAAATTTGGCAAAAAATTTAAAGGCATTTGAAGCCGAAACCGGTTGGAAACTGCGAGTGCTGACTCAGTACGATCGCACGCCCGGTTTGGCTGTCAAAAGTTATTGGGGGCTAGATGACAAGAGTGTGTTGCTAGTTGCTGACCCCCGAGGGGGCAATTTGCTCAATTTTAATGTGGGCGACTCGCTGTATCCGCTGCTGCCGCGAACTTTTTGGGTGGAACTGCAAACCCGCTACGGTAATCAATTTTTTGTACGGGACAATGGCGAAGATCGAGCAATTATTGAATCTTTGGAGTCGATAGAAGGCTGTTTGCGTCAGGGCGGATGCCGCGTGGTTCCCGGTTTGCCGAGGGAACAGTGGGTTCTGACGTTAATTACGTCGGTGGTTGGCGGCGTCATCTGCGGCTTTGCGGCTCAACCTCGGAAGCCGGGACAGGTTGTGGCTTGGCAGTGGGCGCTGATTTTTTCGCCGCTGTGGGGAATTCTGTTTTTCGCTTTCGGACTTGGGCCGGTGGTGACTCGGACTTCTGACTGGTTGCCTGTGGTTCGGAATGTGGCGGGTTTTGCGATCGGAGCTTTGGTGGCATTCCTGACTCCGGTGTTGGGCAAATCTTCTTCGTCGGAAACTTAGTTGTCAGTTGGCAGTTGGCAGATTTTACTCAACAGTCAACGAATGACTAAAAGCTGGTAAGCTGATACCTGACAACTCACAGGCGACAGCTATCCAACAAATGGAATGGCACGTAAGCGATGCCCAGAGTCTGGGATTAATCGATAACGAAATTGGCGACCACGGTTTTTCAGCGGCGGAGTACGAAATAGTCCGCCGCGTGATTTATGCGACTGCTGATTTTGAGTACAAGTCTTTAATTAGTTTTTCCGATCAGGCTTTGCAGGCTGGGGCGGCGGCTTTGGCTGCTCGGACTACGATCGTGGTAGATGTGCCGATGGTGCAGGTGGGCATTACGCCTCTGATCCAAAGTACCTTTGCGAATCCGGTTTACTGTTCGATGGAGGCTTTGACACGCCCCCAAAAGGAAAGGACGCGGGCGGCTTGGGGGATTGAAACTTTGGCAAGACGCTATCCTGAAGGGATTTTTGTGGTGGGCCAGGCTCAAACTGCTTTGTCGGCGATCGTAGATTTGATTGAATCTGAGGAAATTCGGCCGGCTTTGGTGATTGGGACGCCTTCGGGGTTTGTGGGGGTTGACGTGGCGAAGTCGCGGCTGCACGATTCGATGATTCCTCACATTCGGATTGAGGGCCGCAAGGGCTCTGCGGTGGTGGCTGTGGCTATTGTTAACGGGCTGGTGGATTTGGCTTGGCAAGCTTACGGCCAAGAGGGGAACAGTTGATCGAGAAGTCAATCGATTTTAGATTTTAGATTGACTCCACAGATCAATCTGAGAGTTCGAACTAATACTAAATTCGGTTTAAAAACCCCCTGTGTAAGACTCGGTGGTTGAAACGCCACTTCCCCCGCACGCGAGGGAAGTTTCGATTAAGGCAAAATTTGGTAAGTTGCCGATCGCGCTTAACATGAATTTGGGGGGGTTCGCCTCGATCGGAACTAAAAAAGATGAAAATGTAGGGGCTAACCTGAAAAACCGTAGGCATTAGCCGCTATCTTGTGAATTTTGTCAGGATTTTTACTTGCGATCGCTCTTAAATTTGTCGCTACTATCCATATTAATAATCAGCGGGCGATCGCCTTTTTACATCTCTGCTTTGATTAGTGCGATCGCGGTCTTTTTTCCTGCCTTTTTTAATTTGCTGGCTCATCTCGACAAACAAATCTCTGCGTAAATAAGGATAGTCGCTCACCCACACGTCACGGCTGGGAATGTAAATATCTGAAACTTTGGCAATCCGTCCCAAATCTTCTTGATTCGACATGATTAACATTAAAGCAGCTTGGCCGGGGGCAATTCCTTGGTGATCTTTCCGCAAGGGAGCTCGAAGTGTAGTAGTAAATCCGGTTTTGTCGCCGACTTCTAAATTAATTCGCGGTTCTAAGTTGTCAACTATTACGAGTTGTCCTTTTTGATTGACAGTTTCTTCTTGACTGGTGACTTCATCTGTAATATATATATCCAAAACTCGTCCTTGCCAAAAACCGCAGTATTGATATTTGCGGCATTCTGCATTCCGCAAACTCGCCCACAAAATCGGCCCCCACAGCCAGTACAAACCAGCTATCAATCCGGTGATTAAAACTAGCGGCCCGACATCGGAACCGGCGAAGTTGTAAACTACCAGGAGGAAAACTACGGTGACGGCAGAGATTAACATTCGCCTCAAAAAATCTGGCGGTTTTCCCCAGATATATTTGTATTGCGCTCCCGTGGCGACGGCGGGAATTAGTTCTTGAAAGGTTTCGCGGGTTAAGGGAATTAGCATAGGAAGTTCGGCAACGAGCAATGTACGGGATGCAACGGCTGTCTGTTCGGAAGCGGATTATATTAAGGGATTTAACAGATTTAAGGGATGGATGTTGAAGTCAAAAATCAGAAGTTAGAAGTCAAAAGTTAGAAGTTAGATTAATTCCACATTACTCATGACTCATGACTAATGACTAATGATTAATGACTACAATATTTTTTCCAGGCCGTAAACGAGCGATCGCAATTCAAGGACTTTGCGTATAGACAGCAAGACTCCGGGCATATAACAAGCGCGATCGCTCGTATCGTGTCGTAAAGTATAAACTTGACCGGCGCCGCCAAAAATTACCTCTTGGTGGGCAATTAAACCGGGTAAACGGATGCTGTGAATGCGAATCCCTTCATCCGCCACTGAACCTCGAGCTCCGGCTAATTTTTCGGTTTCCTCAACTTCTGGCGGATTGAAAGTTTTTCCCATTTCTGCTAACATTTGGGCAGTTTGAATCGCCGTGCCGCTGGGGGCGTCGGCTTTTTGATTGTGGTGCAGCTCGATAATTTCTACGTGTTCAAAATACTGAGATGCCGTGACGGCAGCTTGTTGGAGCAAAACCATGCCGATAGAGAAATTGGGTACGATCAAACAGCCGATGCTGGCTTTGTCAGCAAATTCAGCTAAGTTTTCAATTTGCTTGCTGCTCAAGCCGGTAGTGCCGACTACCGGGCGAATGCCGTAAGCTATGGCCGATCGCACGTTTTCATAAACTGACGAAGGGTGCGTAAAATCTACCATCACGCCTAACTGCTTTTCCTGAGCTGCTAATACCAGCATTCCTTGCAAGTCGTCAGTGATGGGAACTTCTAACGGGCCGCATCCGGCTAATTCGCCGGCATCGGCGTTGAGGCACTCAGGAGAACGGTCTACAGCCCCAAATAAGGTCATGTCACTAGAATGGGCGATCGCCTTAATTACTTCACGGCCCATTTTGCCTGCGGCACCGTTAACAATCACCGGAATCGGAAGTTGATTCGCCATAATCTCAAAAATATCCTGAAAGTTCGATCGACTAAATTTTAACGCTTGTGCGAAATTGGGGAAACAAGGAATGAAAGACAGGATTTGTCGGCAAATCTTCAAAAACCAGGTTCCCATTCGAGAAATACTTTGCCAAATCGAGTAATTAGCTTAAAGAAACTCGGTTGCGACACAAGTTCTGAAAAAATTATATTCAATCTCATATTAAGCCCAATTCTGTAAGAACAGACTTGTGCGAAGCGAATTTGCACCCATATATTTTTTCTGTGACTGCCAACTTCTCTCGCAATCTTCGTTGTGTAATGTCTGTCGCAACTGGCTTCGACCTGAGTTCTCAAAACCGACGGGTCAGGATTTTGCCTGCAATGCTTGCGGGCGCGACTGTAACGCTGCTAAATATGGGAGTTCGGCAGTTGGGAGGCCTGCAAAGCTGGGAATTGGGGAGTTTTGACTCGTTAGTGCGCTTGCAGCCAGATGCCGGCCCCGATCCGCGGCTGCTGGTAGTGGGAATTTCTGAGGCCGATATTCAAGCTTTGGGGAGATTTCCGATTTCCGACAAAGCGATCGCTCAAACCTTGACAAAACTGCAAAAGTATCAGCCAAAAGTTATCGGTTTGGATTTGTACCGGGATTTGCCTCAAGCCCCGGGACACCAAGAATTGCTGGCCGGGCTGAAAGCACGGAATGTTGTGGCGATTTATAAATTGAGCGATTCAGAAAGTGAGGGAGTGGCTGCGCCCCCGGGGATACCGCCCGATCGGCTCGGTTTTAACGACTTCGTGCTCGATCCTGATGGCGTTGTACGCCGCAATTTGCTCTCAGTCTCGCAACCAGACAAAAAGATTGCTTTATCGTTTTCTGTGCAAGTGGCTTTGCTGTATCTCAAAGACAGAGTACAGCAGAAAAATAGTCCTGTTCATCCCCACCAAATCAACTGGGGAAAGGGAGAATTTGTGCCTTTAACTTCTCACAGCGGCGGCTATGCAAATCTCGACGCCAAAGGCTACCAAATTCTGCTCAAATACCGTTCTGGTAAGGATGTGGCGCGACAAGTCAGTATCACGCAGGTATTGAAGGGGGAAATTGAACCAAGCTGGGTTAAGGACAAAATTGTGTTGATCGGGACGACTGCACCGAGCACCAGAGACGTGTTTCTGACGCCCTACAGTCCAGTTAAAAAGCAAAGTCCGAAAATGCCGGGAGTGCTGCTGCACGCGCAAATGCTCAGCCAAATATTGAGTGCTGTTTTGGATGGGCGATCGCTCTTTTGGGTGTGGCCGGAATGGGCGGAAATTTTGTGGAACGGTGCTTGGGCGATGGTTGGCGGGGTTTTGGCTTGGCGGATTCAGCATCCTGTAAAGGCTGGATTGGCTGGAGGTGCGGGATTGATGGGACTGCTGGGGATTAGTTATGGGATTTTTACTGGGGGTGGGTGGGTACCGTTAGTGTCGCCGACTTTGGGTTTGGTGGTGACTGGTGTGGGTGTCAGTGCTTACAGAAAGCTTTACGATGCTTTTCACGATTCTCTGACGGGTTTGCCCAACCGGGATTTGTTCGTGGATTGTCTGGGGCGGGCGATCGCCAATACTAGGGGCCGGCGTAGCTATCTGTTTGCGGTGCTGTTTCTGGATTTAGACAGGTTTAAGGTGATTAATGATTCTTTGGGCCATTTGGCGGGGGACGAACTGCTGATGTCGGTGGTGCAGCGGTTGAGGGCGATTATTGGCTCCGGGGATACTGTGGCGCGGGTGGGGGGTGACGATTTTGCGATTTTGGTGAGGAATGTTGATGTTGGCAGTGCGGTGGATTTGGCCGGTCGCATTCACCAAGCTTTAATTGTGCCTTTTGATTTGAAGGGGCAGGAGGTGTTTGTGACGGCAAGTATCGGGATTGCGGTGGGCGGCGAACCTGCTACTGTCAGGGAACAGCCGGAACACTTGCTGCGGGACGCCCACACGGCGATGTACCGGGCGAAGGCTTTGGGAACGGGAAGGTATCAGGTGTTTAATGCTTCGATGCACGCTTTGGCGGTGGAGAGATTGCAGTTGGAGACTGATTTGCGGGTGGCCTTGAAGCGTCAGGAGTTTTTGCTGCATTACCAGCCGTTTGTATCTTTGGCAACTGGTAGGATTATTGGGTTTGAGGCTTTGGTGCGCTGGCAGCACCCGCTGCGAGGTTTGATTTCGCCGGTGAAATTTATTCCGGTGGCTGAGGAAACGGGGGCAATTGTGCCGCTGGGTGAGTGGGTGTTGGAGGAGGCTTGCTGGCAGTTGCGGCTTTGGGAGGGAATGTTTGATTTCGATCAACCTTTAATTATGAGTGTAAATTTGTCGGGAAAGCAGTTTGCCCAGCCGGATTTGGTCGATCGCATTCAGATGATTTTGGAAACAACGGGTTTGAGTGCCGATAGTTTGAAGTTGGAGATTACTGAGAGTGTGGTGATGGATGATGTGGAGTCGGCGATCGCGGTTTTGAAGCAGATGAAAGCGTTAAATGTCAAGTTGGGAATTGATGATTTTGGCACTGGTTATTCGTCGTTGAGTTATTTGAGTCGGTTTCCTACGGATACTTTGAAGGTTGATAAGTCGTTTGTGGGGCGGATGGAGATCGAAAGCGAGGGGGAGAATGTGGCGATCGTGCGGACGATTGTGGCGCTGGCTCACGCTTTGGGTATGGATGTGATTGCTGAGGGTGTGGAGACGGCGGCACAATTAGCTAGGTTAAGGGCGATCGGCTGCGAATACGGTCAGGGTTATTTTTTTGCTAAGCCGTTACCGAGCGAGGCTGCGACTGCTTTGATGGCTTCCGAGCCACAATGGTAGTTATTAGTTATTAGTTATTAGTTATTAGTTATTAGTTATTGTACGTTAGAGCTAAAATTGAAAGTCGATCGGGTTCCCAAACCAGCTCTTTAATCTGTTGGATGCTAAAATTAGTGTTATCTAAACAAACATGAAGCAGAAAGAACTTGTCAGTCATCTCGTTATCGATTCTCGAAAATTAACAGAGTATGCTCTTAATTTAGATAATCCAGTCGGTAGCGATCAAGCTGTAATATTTCAGCGTCGTTTAGAATTGTATCAATAAAACTATGAGTTAAGGTTAGCACAGATTTTAACTAAAACTCTTGATACGGAAGCAGTTTTAGGACTAAACGACAAACACGGACAGCGCTATACTTTAGACTTGGAAATTATGGGCATACAAGGACAGCAGGAGATTTTCCGTACAGCTTGGATCGTAGAACCGGGTAGTAATAGGGCGAGACTGGTAACACTATTCGTTCGGAGGTAAGCACGATCGTGCCAGAAGTATTTGATGTAGTATAGTCATTTCAAATAAAAAAGAGACACTATTGAGCGCAGTAGGCACAGATGAGTTCATCTAAAGATGTGCCAGGAGGAGCATACATTCTAGCTCGCTTTAAGGCAATAAAATCGTGTTCAATATCGTTCAGATAGGCGAGAATATTTTGAGAGAAAAAGAACTTGATGCTCCGTTTCCTCTACCAGTTCGCGAATGGCTGTTTTTCGATGAATCGGTGCATTATCCATGATTAAGATAGATGGCTTGGTCAGAGAGGGTAATAAATATAAAGATAACCACCCTTCAAAACCTTCTGCATTGAAGCTGTCCGTAAAAACCATTGGGGCAATTAAGTTCTTTTTTCTTTTCCTTCTTCCAGCTACTAAATTTTCTCTTTTCCCCCGTTTTCCTGACTTTTCACCCCAGATTTTTTTGCCTTTTTTTGAGCATCCTAATGCACAATTTTGAAACTCTTCAAATCCTGACTAATCAATAAAAACCAGACTTTGACTTCCCCATACTTTAATTAACTCTCGGAGATATCTGTAGTAGTTTATTCTTTCTTCTCGATTTCTTTCGTGATAACGAAGTTGTTTTTTTTTCGAGTAATTTTCATTTCTTTAAGAGCATAAGATATGGCACTTTGTCTGACCCCAAACTTCTTGGCTCTGTCAATAAATCTGGCATCTGGGTTCTCTTTTACATCGTTTTCTAAGGCTTTCCAATCTAGCTTTCTCTTACGTCTTTTTACCTGGGTGGCCAATACGGTCTGTCCGACCCAGCCACCGATATATCGTTGCCCTCCCTACCTGAAAAATTCTGGTTGCTTTAGCGATACGACCGCCATTTTCTACATAATCCACTACTCTTTTTCTCAAATCAATACTATAAGACATTTTCCTAACTGGTTCACTATTTTTATTAATTTTACCTCATTTTTAAATAGTCTCATACTTATTTGAAATGACTATAAGTGCGCGCGACAACAACCAACTTGTGTCGCTCGAAAGCTTGGTAAAACGATTCAGGATGAAAATGTGCGCTCGTGTAAAGGAACAACAAAAACCAGTCGTCCTCTGTGCAGCGCTGCGGATAAAAATAGTCTAAACTCAGGTGCCTTATGTCAGCACAGGTATAGCCCGATACAGTGGGCGATGCAAGCGTAAAACTGTAGAATTGATTTGAAGCGAAAGGTAAAGGGCGTTGCTGATTTAGGGTATGACTGGCTCAATATGCAAGTCAGAGAAACCAGTATCCACAAAACTTCGGGATTTTCAAGTTATTTTTTTCATACCTTGATTAAGCAACGTTAGTAGCAGATGTTCCTTCACCGCATCAGACACAGTGTTATCACGGCGGCACTAGACGCAACAGACAGGGATGTGCGGAAGGTACAGAAGTTAAGCAGACACAAGAATCTAAACACCTTGATGGTGTATGACGATAATCGCGGCCGCGACCAAAGAGACGTTACTGATTTACTTGATGGGATGTTTTGAGCGATCGGCGGTTGCCCGCGTTCTCGACGGGCGATCGGTGCAACTTGGTCGGGAGATACTTATGACAAACTGACGAAGTTTCTATTATTATTGGCAAAGTTTAAATCAAAGTTCGCGTATGTGGTTAAGTCGCTTCTCGTGGTTAAAGCGTTTATCAGTGATAATTCCGGCTTTCTCCCTGGCTTCTGTACAATCAGTTCAAATAGCCTTGAGCTTTCAGCCCAATCATAATTGGTCTTTTTCTGACACTTTTTCCCAAATTTTAATGCCAGTATTGGGTCCGCTGGCAATTTTTATTTTTCCCTACTCCGCTGATATAGTCCTAATTTATTTTATTTTAATTGTATTTTTTTTGCCTATGGTTCTTGCTCATCCCATTTGGTTAAAGTGGTGGGCTGCAATTCTCACAACGATAGGGGCTTTTATTTGGGTATTTTTGGGTAAAATCCTTGTTTATTCAGGGGTTTAATTTCATGGCGATCGAGCTTCATCACATTGCGTTGCTTTTTAAGGATTTGTAGCACGTTTTCTGGCTTCGGATGCTTTGATATCATAACCGGAGTTAGGATTAGTTTTGTGCAATTGCATTAACAAATCGATGTATAATTCGTAGTAGTCCTGCACTGTGGCAAGGTATGAGCTGCGGAGTTCTGCGGTGAGTATTTTACTACGGAGATTTTCAATTATTTTAATACAAGCTTCAATATCATTGAGAGCTTCGGTAAAATTGCCTAGCGATCGTTTGATAAAAGCCATGCTGTAGAGGGTGAGAGCTTCTTCCTCGGTTGCGCCGATTGCTCGAAAAAGAGGAAGGGACTGGTTGTAAGACTCTAGCGCTTTCTGCTTTTCTCCCAAATTGGAGTATAGTAAGCCGATGTTGGTGAGCGTAAAGGCTTCCGCACGGCGATCGCCTATAGCCCTGCTCAAGGGAAGGGACTGGTTGAAATACTCTAGCGCTTTTTGTTCTTCTCTCACCTGATTGTATAGACCGCCGAGGTTGTTGAGGGTTAGAGCTTCCCCACGGCGATCGCCTACAGCTCTTCTTAAGGGAAGAGACTGGTTGAAATACTCTAATGCTATGTAGTATTCTCCCAATTCTGCGTATAATAAGCCGATGTTGTTGAGGGTAACGGCTTCTGCACTGCGATCGCCCACTCCCCGACTCAGAGGAAGGGACTGCCTGTAATACTCTAGCGCTTTTTGTTTTTCTCCCAACTTATTGTACAGTAAGCCGATATTGTTGAGGGTAATAGCTTCTTGCTTGCGATCACCCACTCCCCGACTCAGGGGAAGAGACTGGTTGAAATATTCTAGTGCTTTCTCTTTTTCTTCTAAATCATTATAGACAACGCCAATCCTGCTGAGGGTGCTAGCTTCTCCATCCCGATCGCCTACCGCCCGATACAGTTTTAATGCTTCTTCATATTTGACAATCGCACTTCTTTTTGCTTCCGCTGTTCCTTGTTCGTAAAGTTTCTCGGCTTCTTCACATACTTTGTCGGCAACATCACTACTGTTACTTTGTGCTGTTTGTAAGCCTTTACCAACTGATACGGCTACTGCCACTGGCTGACTTAACTGAAGCGAAAGTGCGATCGACATACCGACCAAAAACCATTGAGCGCGATCGAGCATAGCCACCCTTTTGTATTTTTGTTAATCTTAATCACTAGCCTGCGTAGTGTAAAGCAGGAAGAAGTTATGGGGATCGAGCTTCGCCAATTTCCTCAAGTCGGTAGCTCGATCGGCGCAACAAATGGCTGAAATGCCTGCATTTTTCGGTTGGTCAGTAACGAGCAATTCTTCTGCTAGATTGATTGTACGTTTTGCGCGGTCGAACGGCTGCAACGGTTCGCACAATTGCACCGCAGCCACGGTTCGCACGTCTGGCACTGTCGTCACGGCTCGGAGCGCACTTCCATTCGCAGGGTTAAGGCTAACGGCATTTTCACACCTCTAGCCCAGTTTTGTATATAAAATTGACAGAAAGGAGACGGTGCAGATGATAGAGGAAAAATTTAGAATACACGACCAAATCCAGTTAGTTTTGGCAGGAATCATTGGCAAGAATATTTATTTTCCACTCCAATTCGTTCCCGACATGAAAGTCGAACAAACAGAAAGTTACGTTCTCATTAATTCTGGCTA
Organism: Microcoleus sp. Pol1C5; assembly: GCF_036701115.1. Taxonomy (NCBI): domain Bacteria; kingdom Bacillati; phylum Cyanobacteriota; class Cyanophyceae; order Oscillatoriales; family Microcoleaceae; genus Microcoleus; species Microcoleus sp. Pol1C5. The sequence goes on from NZ_JAUBQE010000023.1 coordinate 108,365, forward strand.
CAAGACAGATACTTTTAATCTCGTTATTAGTAAAAAGTTCGATAGCGAAGACGGAAAGCGTACTATTGCCAAGGTGTGCGAAGAGTTTAATTCAGCTCGTTTACCAGCAGCTTGGTGGACTTGTGAAGAATTTCGGGATGCTTATGTCTTTTCAACCTTAGAAGAGTATGGATTTATCGAAGATGAAGTGGATATGGGTATGGTTGCAAATCTTGATGGTTTACCACAAGACGTTCAGTATCCTCTTAATCTCAAGTTCCGAATGGCCACCTCTTTCAAAGAAATCAATGAGTTTGGAAAGATTATCGCTTCACTTTTTGAGCCATCAGATGACTTCGTTATGCCATTTTATCGGCGGGTGGGCAAGTTGGATAATTTGGAGAATCGTCCTTTGAGATTGTTTCTGGGGTATGTCGATAATAAGCCTGTTTGTACGAGTTCAATCTTTTTGCTTGGTCAGACAGCAAGCCTCTTTGATATCAGTACGCTGCAAGAATTTAGAAATCGGGGTTACGGCTCGGCAATCACACATTATACGCTCAGTTATGCCAAAAAGCTCGGAGCGCTTTTTGCCACCCTTCAGGCAGCACCGGATGGTGTAAATATTTACAAGCGAATGGGCTTTAAGGAAACTTGTACTTTCCGAATCCACTCAAACAAAAGGAGGATTTTAGGATATTAAAGAAGTAGCCCTCAACATCTTTTTGCACGAGTTGCCCAGAAAGCCGATCGCCCCTGGTTGTCTCTTCAGTTTTTAAGCATGGAAGGAACAGGCTAGCATTGATAATATTGTTAGTAGCTGCGCCCCGCAACTATTAGCGGGCTACCCGCCTAAATTGTTCCGGACACAATTGAAGACCTTCTTTAAGCAAGATATTGTCGGCAACAAATCTAGAATCTGCTCTATACAGCACTTTGCTTAACGATTAGGTACAATATTAGAGGTGGTAAGAAAGAGAACAATGAAACCCTACTCCCTAG